>CACWJZ010000024.1 GCA_902761365.1 uncultured Eubacteriales bacterium
TCCTGTTTTTTCATCTCTTCTATATGCCATGCTGCTCATATGCGAACAGTATCGGCAGGCAAGTCTGTATCGAGGATAAGGATCCTTCCCCCGCAACCAGTTGGGGTAATGCCGGAGGTAAAAGCAGTAGGGAATAAACTGCGATTGTTTTGAATAGCCCTCATCAGAGGGCTTTTCTTTTGCCCACACCATATGATAAAATACTGTACACACTCAATTGCTGCAAATCTCATTCATAAAAAAGCATCATTTTCTCTCTTTGCAGTATAATCAAGGCGGCAGATGACCAGACGCCGGAACAACCGGACGGAGAATCGGAGGAAAACATGGGACTGATCACTGATCTGTATAAAAAGAACTTTTTGCTGCGATTTGATAAGGATGAGGCGATTCCGTATTACAGCGCCGACGATTTCCCGGGGCTTGTGTGCGAACGCGGTTCGTTTCGGAACACGGCGGGCGTGACGATCCGATACTTCACATATTATTATGAAGGATACGATCCGGACAGGCTGATCCTGTTCTGCCCGGGGATCGGTCCGGGGCACACCGCGTACCTTGCTGAGATCGAAACCCTGTGCCGTGCGGGGCGCCGTGTTCTGACGCTCGATTATACCGGCTGCGGCGAATCGGGCGGAGACCGTCTACCATCCGCGAACGTGCCGACGCGCGACGCCATGGAATTGCTCGATCTTCTGCATCCCGAAGAGGAGATCATCCCAGTCGGGCATTCGCTGGGCGGCTACACCGCGCTGAACCTTGCACATCTTCTGTCGACCGTGACCCGGGCGGTCATTCTGTCAGGCTTTGTGAGCATTTCCGACGAGATGATGGGCTTTGTCAAGCTGCGGATCCTTGCCGACCGCGTGAAGCGTTTTGAAAAGAAACTCGATCCGCAGTACGGCGCGCTCGACAACCGGGCGTATCTAAAGACAACTGCGGACAGGCTGCTGTGGATCCATTCGATGGACGATCCCATGGTGAATTACAAGTATAACGCAGGACAGGTGCGGAAGATAGGGAATCCGAACGTGCGCGTCATCACGGTGGAACACAAAAAGCACAATCCGCAGTACAGCGCGGAGGCGCTGGAAACGATGAACACGTGGATCGGTGGATATGAGCGCCTGCTCCGGGAAAAGCAGCTTGAAACGCCGGAAGCGCGGAAAGCATATTTTGCCGACAAACCCATCGCACGCATGACCGCGCAGGATTCCGCCGTGTATGAAGAGATCCTCCGCTTTATCGAAGCGTGACCGCGCTTTTTCATGAAAGGCATTTCCAATACGCACAAAGTGCCAAAAACGAGGGTGAACTCCAAAATTCCAACATTTTTACCACATTTTTATTGAAATAGTGCCTATTCATATATACTTATTGGCATTTTGGAAGTGCAAAAAAACCTATTTCCGGACTAAAAAAGCCCCGCATATAGGGATTTGCAAATTAAAAGTTTTGCTCCTAAGCGGAAGGCGTATTTTTCCAGAATGAGACTGGCACCGGCAGCATTGGAATGAATAGACTCCGTTACAATGCCGCCGGTCGCCCCCCGAAAATCGAATACCTTTTGCGCCATTAGCTCAGCAGGATAGAGCGCACGCCTCCTAAGCGTGAGGCCACTGGTTCGAATCCAGTATGGCGCGCCAGAAGCCCATTGAGAAGCGATTCTCGATGGGCTTTTTTGTGCTGTTTGCGGCGACATTGGAAAGGATAAACCCATTCCAATAGCGCCGCCCTTACCCACATTTACTACATTTTTACTACACTTGCTTCCCAAACAGTAACACAAAGAACAATTCGGTACGAAAACCGTGTTTCAAGAAAGCATTGTAACAGGACAAATTCGTTCTACTATCGCCAAAATAATATATTTTTTTGAATGCCAAAAAGGGGGTACGAATTTTGCCTTTTCGTGAGCTAGTAAGTGAAGGGCTGTTTCAGAGGGTCCTTCACCGGACCTTGAAAACTGAATAGCCCGATCAGGTAACAGCAGAATGATACTTCCGCCTTGAACGCGTCACAGCATTGGGCGGCCCGGCCGGGAGGCGGGGGTCCGGGAGGACATGCACGAGGACGGTGGCCTGAGATGGAAACAACCAAGCTTGCTTTCAATCCAGCTGTCGCGCTGTCATATCTGAACCCTGCCGATCAAGCTATCGTTCAAGAGACCATGGAACGCGAGGAAACTGCCCCATCCTTATCTCAAGCGCAAAAACTGAAGAAGATGGCCAGCGACGGGACGATAGACGACAAAAAGATCGTTGAGGTCTTGACCGTACAGAAGCCCATGTATGAAACCACGGGCCCTCGTCTACCAGATTCAATACACACTCTTCGTGCGCATTCATATCCTTTTCCTCCTGGGTTCTTAAGTTATTGCGCATGCAAAAGTCCATCTTCCGATCCTGCTCGGAACACGAGTTACTGCCTTCCGATCGCATGATTTGCGTCCGGGAAACGGATTCATTGAACAGCAAAAACGCTCCCTGACCGGGAGCGCTTTTGATCGTAATCATCGGAGAGAAATCGGACAAACAGTTCTGCAGCCAAAACTGGTATTCAGCACTGTTCGCTTTCGTGCTACTTTTGTTTCGGCAGGGAACAGATCATATGTTCAGCAGTTCGCTGTAGGCCTTCAGTGCACCGTCCGTTTCGTGTGCCAGCACTCGCTTGGCCAGCACTTTGCCCAACTGCACGCCCTCCTGGTCGAAGCTGTTCACGTTCCAGCAGAAGCCCTGGAACATCACCTTGTTCTCAAAATGCGCCAGCAACGCGCCAAGGGATTCCGGCGTAAGCTGTTCACCGATGATGATGCTGGAGGGACGACCGCCATCAAAGCTCTTGTTGGGATCATTGTCCTGCTTTCCGCAGGCAAAGGCCATGATCTGCGCGGCGACATTGGCGCACAGCTTTTGCTGGCTGGTGCTGCCCTGAATGTCCGCGTCCATTCCCGCTTGATTCTTACGGAAACCGACAAACTGCAGCGGAACGATGTCTGTACCCTGATGCAGGAGCTGATAGAACGAATGCTGGCCGTTGGTGCCCGGTTCGCCGAAAATGACAGGTCCGGTGGGATAAGCGACCGGCTCGCCGAAGCGGTTGACATGCTTGCCGTTGGACTCCATGTCGAGCTGCTGCAGGTGCGCAGGAAAGCGGCTGAGCGCTTGGGAATAGGGCAGCACGGCGGTGACCGGATAGCCCAGCACATTGCGCTCGTATACGCCGATCAGGGCGTCAAGCATAGAGGGATTCTTCAAGGGGTCATTCTCTTTTGCCGTCAGATCCGCCGCATGCGCACCGGCCAGGAAGCGTGCGAACACTTCGGGACCGAACGCCAGCGACAGTACCACGCCGCCGACACAGGAAGTGGAGGAATAGCGCCCGCCAATGAAGTCGTCCATGAAAAACGCTGCCAGGTATTCATCGGATCTTGCCAGCGGTGAGGTCTCGCTGGTGACGGCGACCATGTGTTTGGAGGGGTCCAGCCCCACGTCTTTCAGCGCGTTCTTGACAAAGGTTTCGTTGGTCAGCGTTTCAAGCGTGGTGCCGGACTTCGAGACCAGCACGAACAGGCTGTGCTTTAGATCGATCGATTTGAGCACGTTCGCTGCATCGTCGGGGTCCACGTTGCTGATAAAACGGGCTTCGAGCTGGAATGCGCCGTTCTCTTTGGCCCAGTTTTCCAGCGCCAGATACATGGCGCGGGGTCCCAGGTCGCTTCCGCCGATGCCGATCTGCACGACGGTCGTGAACTTCTCACCATCGGCGTTGGCAATCTCTCCCGTATGAACCTTTTGGGCAAACTCAGCCGCTTTTTTCTGCTCGCCGGTATAAAATGCGCGCTTGTCTACGCCGTCCACGACCACGGCATCTCCCAGCTGACCTCTTGTCAGCTGGTGCAGCACCAGACGCTTTTCGCCGGTGTTGATCATTTCGCCGTTGTACAGCGCGGCGTACTTCTCCTCCAGCTGCGCCTCCCGGGCAAGCTCTTTCAGGATGGAGAGCAGTTCGTCGTCTACGGCCTTCGCCGCGTAGTTGTAAGCAAGTCCGCAAGCCATCGGCACCGTGTACTTCGAGACACGTTGCGCACCGCTTTCGCCCGCCATCGCTTCCTGCAGGTTTACGCTGCCTTTTTTTGCTTTCAGCTCTTCAAAAGCCTTCAGCGTATCAAGATTTTTCCAATGCAACATTTTTCCGTTTTCCTCCTTGAACCGGTATGAAGTATTGAAGTTTCTTCAGTGTGATCATTTCAGCACGGCGGGGATTTCGTCTCAGCCTTCGGCTATTTCCGACGCTTCCTCAATCCGCCGGTAAAAGTTTACCATTTCCGGGGCGATTTTTCAATCCCGCTGAAACAAAAATCGCTGTCCTCATATGAGAGCGGTAAGCGGGGATTTCTCCGTTATTTCCATTCTTTGCCACTTTCGTTCGTTTCCCGTGAGGAGCTGTGCTGGACAGAAGCATAAGAAAAAGGCCGATGTATTAGACTCATTCATCAGAAAAAGTGCAACATTTTTACCACATTTCAATTAGAATGTTGCATTTGAAATATATATTGTCATTCGAACGGTTCGAAAAAACACCTAAATTATATGATTTTTTAACTATATATATGTTATCACGCTGTAGTCAACCGCTCCTAAGCGCAAGGCTTGCGCCGCCGCGCAGGTCGAATCCCAGGCAAGTCAAATGAAAGGTCCTCTCTCCCTCGTCGGGGCCGCAATGTGGAAAAAGCGCTTATACTGGGGAAAACCCATTTGTCGGCGCTCTCCTATGTGAAACGCGCCCAGGAACCACACCATTTCCATTGACTTTGGCTGGCGCGCATGAAATATTTTACCATATACAGGGGCTGATGCGTTGGCCCGTGTAGAATACATCATAAGGAGAGGAATATGAAGAAAGTAGTTGCTCTGTTGCTTGCTGTTCTGATGCTGGCCGGTTTCGCGGCCTGCGGTAAGAAGGAAGCTGCGGCGCCCGCCGCCCCTGCCACCGACACCAAGAGCGAGACCAAGACTGAGGCCAAGAGCGAGCTGCCCTTTGCCGGCACCACGCTCCGTGTCATCCTGGCCACCCACGACTGGACCAAGGCTGTCGAGAAGAAGCTGCCCGAGTTCGAGGCTGCCACCGGCATGAAGGTGGAATACGAAGTCTATGTATTCCTCCGTATTCCGGTCATTTTTGCGCAAAGCGCAGCACGTTCCAGCTGAGGGCGGGGATGGTGACGCGGCCCCGGCCCCCTTCGAAGGTGCCGCCGGGGCCAGGCTCGGGACGCACTCGGTCGGGATCGTCCGCCGTGTTCACCGCTTGCACGTCCGGGTGGTGGAGCAGGATGTGCTCTGCTAAGGAGAGCTCGCCGAAAGCCCGGAAGTCCAGCTCCAGGGAAATGCCCTCTTCCTCGCTCCGGTTCACGCAGAAGACGGTGACGCCCCCGTCCTCGTGCAGCACCGCCGCCGCGTCCAGATACGGCACGTTCCTGTATTCGGAACAGTCGTAGGCGGGCGACGCCACCAGGGGCCTGAGGGAGGTCCCCCGGCCGAAGCGGGCCGCGTGCAGGAAGGGGTAGTAGATGGTCTGGGCCCAGGCCCGGCCGCCGTCCTCCGTCATGATGGGCGCGATCACGTTCACCAGCTGAGCCAGGCACGCGATCTTCACCCGGTCCGCGTGGCGGATCAGGGTCATGAGCATGGACCCCACCAGCAGGGCGTCCTCAAAGGTGTACACGTCCTCCAGGAGCGGCAGGGCCCGGCCCCACTTGTTCTTCTGCAGGACCTCCTCGTCCTGCTGGCCGGAGTGGTACCAGACGTTCCACTCGTCGAAGGACAGGTTCACGGTCTTCTCGCTGTGCTTCTTGCCCTTCACGGCGTCGCACACCGCCGCCACCGTCTGGATGAAGGCGTCCATATCCACGGTACGGGCCAGGAAGCTGGCGGTGTCGCCCGTGGGGTTCCCGTAGTACCGGTGGAGGGAGATGTAGTCCACCGTGTCGTAGCACTCGTCCAGGACCGTGTTCTCCCAGTCCACGAAGGTGGGCATGTCGCTGGCGGAGGAGCCGCAGACCACCAGCTCGATGTCGGGGTCCATCCACTTCATGAGCTTGCCCGCCTCGTGGGCCACCCGGCCGTACTCCTGGGCGGTCTTGTGGCCGATCTGCCAGGAACCGTCCATCTCGTTGCCCAGGCACCAGAGCTTGATGCCGAAGGGTGCCTCAGCCCCGTTTTGCTTCCGAAGGTCGGACCAGTAGGACCCGCCGGGGAAGTTGGCGTACTCCACCAAATCCCGGGCCTCCGCGGGGCCCCGGGTGCCCAGGTTCACGGAATACATGGGCTGGACCCCCGCCTTCCGGCACCAGGTTATGTACTCGTGGAGGCCGAAGGTGTTGGGCTCCGTGGTGGACCAGGCCTGATCGAGGCGCACAGGCCGGCTATCCCTGGGGCCGATGGAATCCTCCCACTGGAACCCGGACACGAAGTTGCCGCCGGGATAGCGGATCGTAGTCACGCCCAGATCCTTCACCAGGGCCAGCACGTCCGTACGGAACCCGTCCTCGTCCGCCGCCGGGTGGCCCGGCTCGTAGAGCCCACCGTAGACGCAGCGGCCCAGGTGCTCCACGAAGGAGCCGTAGAGGCGCGGGTCGATGGGGCCGATCACAAAGTCCCGATCCAAAGTCAGCTTGGCGTTTTGCATGAATGAACTCCTTTTCTATGCTTTTCGGTCGAACCGGAGGGTGACGATCTTGACGGGCTTCTTTAGGCTCACTCGCTTTTTTCCATCAGCGCGCCCATGGCCTCGTCCTCGGAGAAGGTCACACCCTCCCAGCGGACGTTTTGGGCGTGTTCCACGGTCACGTGGCGCAGGGGCCGCCGCTGCAGGGTGTCCCCGACCCCGGGGCGGATGTCCAGGGTGCCCACGGGCCAGTCCGTGGCCCGCCGCAGCCGGAAGGAACAGTCCCGGAAGCGGATGCCGTCGATATTTTGGGCCAGCGCGTCGCCCACGATGAGGATGCCGCCCTCCGCTTCGGCGGCAATGTTTTCAAAGGAAACGTTGCGGATATGGCCGATCTCTGTGTCGGGGTAGCGCCGGTTGGCGGTGATGGCCACGGGCTCCGCCTTGCCCCACCAGCCCTTGGGATCGCACAGGTGGGTGTCGATCTGCAGGTGGTGGAAGCGGGCGTTCTCGATGCTGCCCCTATCCCGAAGCTGCAGGGAGATGGCCCGGTTGGTCCCCCGGATCACGCAGCGGCCCACGTCGATGTCCGTGAACAGGGCCTCGCTCTCGGAGCCGATCTTGAAGGCGGCGGACTTGGAGGTGAGCTCGCAGTCGCTGACGCGGATGTTCCGGCAGGGGCCGTACTGGGCGGCGGCCTGGGTGGTCTTCAGCACGATGCAGTCATCGGCGCTGGTGATGCGGCAGTGGGTGATGGTGACATCACGGCAGGCGTCGGGGTCGATGCCGTCACAGTTGGCCATGCACAGGTTGTTGCTAATGGTGATGCCGTCGATCCGCACGCCCCGGCACCCCACCAGGTGCACGGTCCAAAAGGCGCTGTGCTGCAGGGTGACGCCCCTCATGGCGAACCCCTGCACGTTTTCCGTGTACAGGAGCGGCATCCGGGGATAGAACAGGCCCTCAATATGGTCCCCCGTGATCTCCCCGTAGAAGATTTTTTCGTTCCCGTCGATGGCTCCGGCGCCTGTGAAGGAGATGCTCTCAGCGTCCAGGGCGTGGATGAACTTCAGCGGCGGGCCGCCGGTATAGTCGCAGCTGGCGTAGGACGGCACATCCCGCCAGGCGTAGGCGAAATGCCCCCCCTCCGGCAGAAAGGCGTCGAAGCTGTCCGCGGCCTTCCACAGGCTCCCCTCCTCCAGGCGGACCTCCGTGTGGCTGTAGACGCGCACGTACCCGGTGCGATAGGTCCGGCCCCCGGGGAAGAGGACCGTGCTGTCGCCCGCCTCGTCCCGGGCCGCCTCCATGGCCGCCCGGACGGCCGGGGTGTCGTCCGTGACGCCATCGCCCGCGGCGCCGAAGTCCAGGATGTTGAAGCGCATGGGTCAGCCCTCCGGCAAGAGGCGCTTCGCTTCCAGCAGGAACAGGAGCGCCATGGCCGTGCCGTAGGGCATGGGCCTGAGCTCGATGTTCTTATAGAAATCCACGGACGCCCGGCCCATGGGCGTGCCGTAGGACACCTGCTGGACGGTGCCGGTCTCGTCGATCAAATCGAGGATGGGATCGAGGGCTTTGAGGGCCGCGGCCCGATACCCCTCGTCCAGAAGCCCCAGGCGCACCCCCGCCAGGAGCCCGTAGCCGAAGCCGCAGGTGCAGCTGGCCTCCACGTAGGAATCGGGGTCGTCGATGAGGGTATGCCACATGCCAGTGGGGTCCTGATAGCGGACGAGGGCGTCCGCCTGGCTTTGGAGCACCTCGCGCAGGTAGCGGGTGAGGTAGGGCTCGCACCCGATCATGCCCACCAGCTCCGGGATGGAGGCCGTGAGCCAGCAGTTCCCCCGGCCCCAGCGGCCCCGGGCGAAGTTGTGGCGGCCCCGGAAGGTCCAGCCGTGGAAGAAGAGGCCCGTCTCCGTGTCCGCCAGATACCGGATGTGCAGCAGGAACTGGTACTTGGCTTCATCGATCCAGTCCCCTCTCTTCTCGATGCGGCCCATGTTGGCCAGGAACAGCACCGCCATGAACAGGGTGTCGTCCCACAGCTCCTGGTCGTTCAAAGTGTCCGAGGTCAGGTGCTGGAACCCGCCGCCCTGGGTCTTGGGGAGCTCGTCCACGAGCCACTGGGCCCAGTCCCGGCAGACGGCCCCGTAGCGCTCGTGGCCGGTGTGCTCGTAGAGGCAGGAGAGGGTCAGCAGGGGGGCGGTGGTGTTCACGTTCCGGCCGGGCAGGCCCTCGGCGAGGCGCGCCTCGTAATAGGCCGCCAGCTCGTCCAGCACGGCGGGGTCCCCCGTCTGCCGGTAGTATTGCCAAAAGCCGTAGAGGCCCACGCCCTGGGTCCACTCCCAGTGCCGGTATTTCAGTATCTCCTGGGGCGGCACGGCCGTGGCCTTCATGCCCTCCAGGAACTTTTCGTCGTCCTCATAGAGGACCTCCTTGAATTTGCGGATCAGCAGCTGCAGCTTTTGCTCGATGACATCGGTCCTGTTCCCCATAAGGCTCCCCTTCCGTGGCGTTGCCGTGATACTGTATCTTACCATTTCACGCGGCAAAAATCAAACAAAGCTTGCAAGGGTTTTGGCCTTATCCTATAATGAAGAAAACGGTGGGGAGGGATCGCATGGATACGAGCCGAGCGCCCATGGGATGGAACAGCTGGGATTGCTACGGGGCCGCGGTGACGGAAAAGATCGTCCTGCAAAACGCGGCCTATATGGCCGAGCATCTGCGGCCCTTGGGCTACACCTATGTGGTGGTGGACATCCAGTGGTCCGCGCCTCAGGCCAGGAACAACGAGTACATCCCCTTCACGGAGCTGGAGATGGACGAGTATGGGCGCCTTTTGCCGGCGGCCAACCGCTTCCCCTCCGCGGCGGGGGGCAAGGGCTTCGGCCCCCTGGCGGCGAAGATTCATGGCATGGGGCTGCAGTTCGGCATCCATATCATGCGGGGCATCCCCCGGCAGGCGGTCCACCGCAACACGAGGATTTTGGGTACCGACCGAAGGGCGCGGGACATCGCCGCCACGGACAGCATCTGTTCCTGGAACACGGACATGTACGGGGTGGACCCCCAGAAGGACGGGGCCCCGGCGTATTATGAGAGCCTCTTTGCCCTGTACGCCGCCTGGGGCGTGGACTTCATCAAGCTGGACGACATCTGTCGGGAGCTGCCGAGGGCGGAGGCGGAGCTGCTGCTGATCGCGGATGCCCTTCGCGGCTGCGGGCGGGAGATGGTGCTGAGCCTGTCCCCCGGGCCCGCCCTGCCCGAGAAGGCGGAGCTCTATAAGCAGGCGGCCCACATGTGGCGCATCACGGACGATTTCTGGGACGAGTGGCGGCTCCTCTATGATATGTTCGACCGGGCCGAGACCTGGTGCATCCACGCAGGCAACGGCCGCTGGCCGGACGCCGACATGCTGCCGGTGGGGCCCATCCGGCAGGTCTACGATCCCGCCGAGCGCACCCGATTCACCCGGGCGGAGCAGCGCACCATGATGACCCTCTGGTGCATCCTGCGCTCCCCGCTGATGATCGGCGGGGAGATGACCGGGTTCGATCCCTTCACCCTGGGCCTGCTGACCAACCGAAATATCCTGGACATGCACCGGCTGGCCCGCCATAGCCACCCCGTGTGGCGGCGTCGGGCGGCGGGGACGGAATGGGTCCTCTGGACGGCGGCCTGCGCGGAAGGGGGGACCTACGGCGCCTTGTTCAACATGGGCGAGGGGGACGCCCAGCTGGCGCTGCCCCTGGAGGAGCTGGAGCTTCGGGGACCCCTGTCCTGCACGGACCTATGGACCGGGCGGCAGGATGCGGTGGCCGGGTCTCTACAACTGACCGTCGAAAAGCACGGGGTCGCGGCGTTCCTGCTGCGGTGAAGCAAAAATAGATTTTATCTCAAAAGGGGGAGCAAGCCATATGACAGCGGAAGAAAGGATATTGGCCTATGTGGATAAGGTCATCGGGGAAGGGCCCTACAGCGCGGACTGGGCGTCCCTGGCGCAGGCGCCGGAGCCCGCCTGGTTCCGGGAGCGGCGGCTGGGCATCTTCATCCACTGGGGCGTCTACAGCGTCCCCGCCTTCTCCAACGAGTGGTACCCCCGGGAGATGTACATGCCCGGGATGCGGGCCTACGAGCACCATCTTAAAACATACGGGCCCCCGGATAAGTTCGGCTACAAGGATTTCATCCCCCGGTTCACGGGGGAGCGCTTCGACGCGGCGGCCTGGGTCCGGCTCTTCCGGGAGGCCGGGGCCGGGTACATGTTCCCCGTGGCGGAGCATCACGACGGGTTCCAGATGTACAACAGCGAGCTCTCCCGGTGGAACGCGGCCCAGATGGGCCCCCATCGGGACGTGCTGGGCGAGCTGAAGGCAGCCGCTGAACGGGAGGGGCTCCTTTTCTGCGCCTCCTCCCACCGGGCGGAGCACTGGTTCTTCCTGGGCCACGGCAAGGAGATAGAGAGCGACGTGAAGGAGCCCCTGAAGAAGGGCGACTTCTACTGGCCGGCCATGCCCGAGGGGGCCCTGGACGACCTCTTTTCCGAGCCCTATCCCAGCGCCGAATTTTTGGACGACTGGCTGGCCCGGACCGCGGAGCTCATCGTGAACTACCGGCCCCGGCTCCTGTATTTTGACTGGTGGATCCAGCATGAGGCCTTCAAGCCCTATCTCAAAAAGCTGCTGGCCTTCTACTACAACCTGGGCGTCTGGGACGGTACCCCCGTGCGGGTGTGCTACAAGCACGACGCCCTGCCCTTCGGCGTGGGCATCCCCGAGGTGGAGCGGGGCGGCTTTGCGGACGCCAAGCCCTTCCTGTGGCAGACGGACACCGCCGTGGCCCGGAACGCCTGGTGCTACACCACCGAGCTTGAGTATAAGAGCAGCCGGGAGATCGTCCAGACCCTGGTGGACGCCGTGAGCAAGGGCGGGAATCTGCTGCTGAACATCGGCCCGAAGCCGGACGGCACCATTCCTGAGCCGGATCGGCGGCTCCTGGAGGAGCTGGGCGCCTGGATGCGGGTCAACCGGGAGGCCATCGACGGGGCCAAGCCCTGGCGGATCGCCGGGGAGGGGCCCACCGTGCGGCAGGAGGGCCAGTTCACCGACAAGGCGGAGACCCCCTACTGCGCCAGGGACTTCCGCTTCACCGCGGCCAACGGCTGCGTCTATGCCATGGCCCTGCGCTGCCCCGAGGACGGCCGCTTCCTGATCCGGTCCCTGGGCAAGAGCCCCGACCAGAACCTTCCCGCCTTCCACGGCATCCTCCGGGATGTCACCATCCTGGGCTGGGAGCAGGTGCCCGTCCAATGGCACGCCGATTTGGACGGCCTGCACGTCTGCGCCCCGGGCGTGGCTTCCGATATGCCCATCACCCTTCGGATCGCGGTGGAATGAGCGCCATCGACAAAACACGCGCAGCTCTGCCCTTGCTTTTTCCCTGAGTTGCGGGTAAAATCTGAGACAAGAGCGATCCAAAGGAGGAGACGGATATGAAGACATTGGTGGCCTATTTCAGCGCCCAGGGGACTACGGCGGCCCTGGCCAGGGAGCTGGCGGCAAAGACGGGGGCGGACCTGTTCGAGATCGTGCCCCGGGAACCCTATTCGGCCGCGGACATTACGTGGACCAACCCCCTGGCCCGCTGCAACCGGGAGAAGATCGGCAAAAAGGACGTGCCCGTGGCGGGGACCGTGGCGGATTGGGAGAGCTATGATCGGGTGTATCTGGGCTTCCCCATCTGGTACTACGGCGCGCCCAACGTGGTCAACACCTTCTGCAAGGGCTACGATTGGCAGGGCAAGCGGGTGGCGCTCTTCGCCACCTCCGGCGGCAGCGGCATCGGCCGGACCGTGGAGAAGCTCCGGCCCTATGTGGCGGGCGGGGAGATCGTGAAGGCAGAGGTCATCCGGGGCGGGAAGACCCTGGACGATATTCTCCTCTAACATGGCCTTTTGGTTCCTGCTCATCGGAGCCGTGCTGGCGCTGTTCGCCGCAGGGCTCCTCTATATCTCCTTTCGCGCGGCCCATTTTCCGGCGGTGCAGCGGCTGGCTCGGGGCAGCCGGGCCCGGGCGCGGCTTTTGTGCATGCTGGGCTTCGCCGCCCTGACCGCCCTGTTGTGGTGCGTCCTGAACCTGATGAACGCGGTGGTCTGCTTCCTCCACCTGGTCCTGTTCTGGATGATCTGCGATCTGGTCGCCTATATGGTTTCGAAGATCCGCCACCGGGCGCCGAAGCGCCATTGGGCGGGGGCGGCGGCCCTGATCCTGTGCGCCCTGTGGCTCGCAGGGGGCTGGGTGGCGGACCACAGGGTGTGGGAAACGGACTACACTTTCACATCCCCCAAGGTGGACCGGGAGATCCGGCTGGTGCAGATCAGTGATTCTCACATCGGGGCCACCTTCCATGCTGACGGGTTTTTGCGGCATATCGAGCGGATCAACGCTCTGCGGCCGGACGTGGTGGTGGTGACGGGGGACTTCGTGGACGACGACACCTCCCGCGAGGACATGCTGGACGCCTGCGCCGCGTTGGGGGAGGTGACCGCGCCCTACGGGGTCTTCTTCGTCTTCGGCAACCACGACAAGGGCTATTATAGCGTATCCAGCCGGGGCTGGACCGGGGCGGAGCTGCGGGCGGCCCTGGAGGAGGCCGGGGTCCATGTGCTGGAGGATCGATGCGTTAACGTGGGCGAATCGTTGTCCATCGCCGGTCGGAAGGACCGCTCCCAGGAGCAGCGGGGCGACGGGCGGCTGAGCGCCCAGGAGCTCCTGTCCGCCGTGGACCGGAGCCGGTACATCATCCTTTTAGATCATCAGCCCCACGACTTCGATGGGGAGGCGGCCGCCGGCGCGGACCTGGTCCTGTGCGGCCACACCCACGGGGGCCAGTTCATCCCCATCCGCCACGTGGGCGAGTGGCTGGGGGAGAACGCCCTTCGATACGGCCACGAGCGGCGGCAGGGCACGGATTTCGTCGTCTCCTCCGGCATCAGCAACTGGGCCTTCCGCTTCAAGACCGGCTGCCGCTCCGAGATCGTCCTCATCACCCTGCAGCCACAAAACGGCTGATCGCCCTTTCTTTCTCGCACCTCCTATGGTATACTCATATATCATATGTTTCGGGAGGTGCCCCATGACCTACGAGGAAGCCCTGCGGACCATACGCCCCGGCCGCTACCGTCATTTCAAGGGCCGGGAGTATGAGGTGCTGTTCATCGCCCGCCATTCGGAGGATGAGTCGCCCCTGGTGGTCTACCGGGCTCTCTACGGTGATTTCGGTCTCTGGGTGCGGCCCGCCCACATGTGGAACGAGACCGTCATCCGGGACGGGCGGACCTATACCCGCTTCGTGCGGGTGGACGGACAGGACTGAACCATGAACGGGAGGAAAATCTCATGAAACGCGTCCTATGCTGTCTTTTGCTGGGGGCCATGTTCCTGTCCCTCTGCTGCTGCACGCCGAATCCGCCCGTCGAATCGGCTGCAACGACTCCTTCCGAACCCATAACCACGGCGGTGCCTATGATCATCCCGGCGTCGCCGGAGACCCCGGCGCCCACGGCACCGCCCACCCCGGCGCCCACACCCGTCCCCACGGACACGCCTGCGCCTACAGACACGCCCGTGCCCACGGATACGCCTGCGCCCACGGCGCCCCCAACGCCTACCCCGGTGCCGCGGCCCGTGGTGGAGATCGTGGAGGAGATGGCCGTGTACTATGCCCGAGACGGGGAAAAGGCCTGGGGAAGGGTGGAAGAACTGCTGCAGGAGATGGCCGGCGTGGATCCGGTGGCGGCGCAGAAGTGGACCGAGATCATGGACCGCTGGCGGACGCTGGACGAGCGGGTCACCGTCAACCGCTCCGTCCTGCCCGACGGCCTGCCGGACACCAACGAGCTTTGCATCGTGACCCTGGGCTATTCCCTCAACGCCGACGGCACCATTAAGGACCATCTGAAGGCCCGACTGAAGGTGGCGGTCAAGAGCGCCAGGAAATACCCCCAGGCCTACATCCTCTGCACCGGCGGCTCCACCGCTTCTCGGAAGAAGGACTATACGGAGGCGGGGCAGATGTCGGAGTATCTTCAGAAGCAGAAGATCAGCAAAAAGCGCATCCTCACGGAGAAGCGGGCCCACACCACGGCCCAGAACGCCCACAACAGCCTGGACCTGCTCTTGAAGAACCATCCCGAGGTCAAGTACGTGGCCGTGGTCTCCGGCGATTACCACGTCCGGGTGGGGGTGCTGCTCTTCGAGGCGGACCTCATTCTGCGGACGGAGCCGGGCGGCACGCCGCCCATCACGGTAATCTCCAACGCCGGCTCCAAGACCTCCAAAAACGACTTGTCCCAGCAGTACCGGGCGGGGGGCCTTATCGAGCTGGCAGGCAACGTCGAGGCGGCCCAGCAGCTGTACAACAACCGGTACGATATGAACAAATACCCGCCTTTGCCCTGAGGGCCGGGGCAATCGAAAGACGGAGCAGGCGCCCATGAAACTGCCGATCGAGCATCTACTACCCAGCGAACCCAATATGGACGAGATCCTGGCGGACATCCCCCGCGGCCAGGCGCCGGAGGGGTTGGTGGCGGGCTGCCTGGTGGTGGAGGGCGGGGCCTTCCGGGGATTACACACCCAGGGGTTCCTGGACGTCATGATGGAGAACGGCCTCAATTTGAGCTGCGTCATCGGCGTGTCCGCCGGGGCCCTGGCCGGGGCGAACTACGTTTCGGGCCAGATCGGCCGGTCTGCCCGCACGAACATCGCCTTTCGCCACGACAGCCGGTACATCGGCGCCAAATCCCTGCTCCACAGCCACAGCATCCTGGATGTGGGCTTCCTCACGGAAAATCGAGGCATCCTGGAGCCCCTGGACCGGGCCCGGTTCGACCGGCCCGACCGGCGGTATGTGGCCGTGGCCACCAACTGCGAGACGGGGGAGGCGACGTACTTCGAGAAGGGGCGCTGCAGCGACATCCTTCTGGCCGCCCGGGCCTCCGCCACCATGCCCTTCATCTCGCCCGCGGTCATGATCGACGGCGTGCCGTATCTGGACGGCGGGTGCTCCGACGCCATCCCCTACCGGTGGGCCCTGGCGCAGGGGTACGAGAAGATCGTGGTCCTCCGCACCCGGGATAAGGCTTTCCGGGACAAGGGCCGGGTCCTGCGCCGGGCCGACGCCCTGGCCGAGACCTATGTGAAGCGGAAGCTCCCCGGGGCCGGGCGGGTCTACCGGGCCTATCCCGCCTTCGCGGAGCAGCTCAGCCGCCGGGAGCAGAGCGCCGTGAACCGCATCTACCGGCGCTATCCCGCGTTGGCCGCGGCCTTCATGGACAGCTACCGCCGGTACAACGAGGCGTGCGACGAGCTTGAACAGCTCCACGAGACGGGGCGGCTGCTGCACGTCTGCCCCTCCCGGCCCATCGAGGTGGGCACCATCGAGGGGAACGTGACGAAGCTTCGAGATCTGTATCTCCAGGGTCGTCAGGACTGTCTCGACTTGCTGCCCGCCATGCGAAAGTATCTGAATTGCTGAAAGCGCCGCATATCCTGCCTATCCCGTCTTTCGACTGGACAAAATCCGTGAAAATGTATATACTGTTGCCATGATTTTTGAGAGGATCTGTCTTTATCATGCTCGGTGTCTATAACTATACGGTGATCCTCACCTATATTGGGATGCTGTCGGGGTTCTCCGGCATCCTCTGCGCCTTCGAAGGGAACGTGGTTTGGGCCATCGTCTGCCTGATGATCTCGGGCGTCTGCGACATGTTCGACGGCAAGGTGGCCTCCACCAAGCAGGAGCGCAGCCGCAGCGAAAAGCGCTTCGGCATCCAGATCGACTCTTTGAGCGACTTGGTCTGTTTCGGTGTTTTGCCCGCGGTGATCGTCTATTCCCTGGGCCGGGGCACCTGGCTGCGGGCCGCGGGCTGCGCGCTCTATGTGCTCTGCGCCCTCATCCGCCTGGCCTGGTACAACGTGGACGAGGAGGCCCGGCAGGACTTCGACACGGGCCGGCGCAAGGTCTATCTGGGCCTGCCCGTGACCAGCGCGGCCCTGGTGTTCCCCCTGCTCTACGGCCTCTGCGGTCTATTCCACTGGCCCATAGGGCCCCTGTCCATTTTCGCATCGCTCCTGGTGGCGGCGGCCTTCTTGACCCCCTTCTCCATCCGCAAGCCCTCCCTGTCCGTGCGCCGCAAGCCCAAGCTGCGGGGGTCCCGTCGGCCCCGGCGGAAGAGGAAAAAAGATGTCGAGTCCTGAAAACGACGGCGCCGTCCGCTTCCTCTACGGCACGGCCCTGGGCCGGGGCCTGTTGAAGGTCGTCCAGGGGCTGCACCTCGATCGGGTGGCGGTGTGGTATCTCAGATCCCGCCTGTCGAAGCCCTATATCGTCAAATTTGCCCGAAAGAACAACATCTCTCTGTCCGAGGAAGCGCTGCATAGCTTCCCCACCTACCGGGATTTCTTTCTCCGGGGGCGGGCGTCCCTGCCCCTCGATAGGGAGCCTTCCCACCTCATCAGCCCCTCAGACGGGTGGCTCAGCGCCTATTCCGTTTCGAAGGACAGCTCCTTTGCCATCAAGGGCTCCCGCTATAAGGTCCGGGACCTGCTGGGGGACGAAGCGCTGGCCCGGAACTATGAGGGCGGGCTGTGCCTCGTCTTCCGCCTCTGCGCCTCGGACTATCACCACTATTGCTATATCGACGACGGCGTCCAGGGGCCCAATCACTACATCGAGGGGCAGCTCCACAGCGTCCAGCCCATCGTCCTGGAGCACTATCCCGTCTTCACCCTGAACCGCCGCAGCTGGTGCCTGCTGCAGACGGAGCACTTCGGGCCCGTGATCCAGACCGAGATCGGCGCCCTGGTGGTGGGCGGCATCGTCAACGCCCCCGAGGGCCCCATGCGCCGGGGCGAGGAGAAGGGGTACTTCGATCTGTGCGGCTCCACCATCGTCCTGCTGCTGGAAAAGGATCGGGTCCGGCTGATCCCGTCCCTGGCGGACGTCCTGGACACGGAGCAGGAACGGCGTGTCATCCAGGGCCAGTGGGTGGCCACGGCGGTGTGATCACAACAGAAGCGAATCAAAAGCCCTTGCCGTGCAGGGGCTTTTTGTGTATACTTCTGCCAAAGACAAGCGAGGGGGAAACGGACATGGAAGCCTACGAACGGGAACATTTGGGGACCCTGCGGGGGTATCTTGCTGACTGCGCGGTGCTGCTGAAGACGAACGGCGCCTTTCCGCTGGCGGCGCCCTGCACCCTGGCGGCCTTCGGCAACGGCGTGCGGCGGACCGTCAAGGGCGGCACCGGCTCCGGGGAGGTGAACTCCCGATTCTTTATCACCGTGGAGCAGGGGCTCGCCGACGCGGGCTTCACCCTGACCACCGGCCCCTGGCTGGACGGGTACGACGCCGCCTGGGCTGCGGCCAAGCAAACCTTTTTGAAGAAGCTCAAGGCGGAGGCCCGGGCCCACCACACCAGCGTGTTCACCTACGGCATGGGCAAGTCCATGCCGGAGCCGGCGTACGATCTGCCACTGGAGGGCGAGGGCGACGCAGCGCTCTACGTGCTCTCCCGCAACTCCGGCGAGGGGAGCGATCGGGACCCGGTGCCGGGGGACATCCTGCTGACGGATTCCGAGATCCGGGACATCCTGGCCCTGAACCGCCGGTTTTCTCGGTTCATGCTGGTGCTGAACGTGGGCGGGCCCGTGGACCTTTCGCCCGTGATGGAGGTGGGGAACATCCTGCTCCTCTCCCAGCTGGGGGTGGAGACGGGGGCGGCTCTCGCCGACATCCTGTTGGGCCGGGCCAACCCCAGCGGCAAGCTCACCACCACCTGGGCTCGCTGGACGGACTACCCCGCCATGGGCACCTTCGGGGACCACGACGACACGGACTACCGGGAGGGGGTCTACGTGGGCTACCGCTATTTTCAGGCGGCGGGGGTGCGGCCCCTATTCCCCTTCGGCTTTGGCCTGTCCTATACGAGCTTTGATTTGAACCCCGTGGAAACCACCCTGACTGGCACCGTCGTCACCTGTCGGGTGCAGGTGAAAAACACCGGCGACCGGGCGGGCCGGGAGGTGGTCCAGGTCTACATGAGCGCCCCCGAGGGCCCCATAGACCGGCCCCCGCAGGAGCTGGCGGCCTTCGTCAAGACGAAGCTGCTGTCGCCCGGGGAAACGGAAACGGTGGCGGCGTCCTTCGACCTCAGGGACTGCGCCGCCTTCGACGCGGCCCGCGCCGCCTACGTGCTGGCGCCGGGGGACTATGTCCTGAACGTGGGGGATTGCAGCGACAGCACACGGCCCGCGGCCATCCTGCAGCTGCCGGAGGAGATCGTGACGCTGCAGGCCGTCCCCTGCCAGGAATTCGACGCCCCGGGCTTCGAGGACTGGCGGCCTGAGCCCCATAGGCGGGCGTCCCTGCCCCAGGGCCTGCCCGTGCTGACCGTGACGGATGTGGAGGCGCGGACCGTGCCGGAGGAGCGGCCCTGGCCCGTGGAGGAAGCCCTGCGTCACGTGCCGGACGAGCAGTTGGTATACGCCAACGTGGGGTCCTTCGCCCCGGGCATCGCTTCCTTTCTGCCCATCGGTGATTCCGGCGTCCATGTGGCCGGGGCGGCGGGGGAGACCACCTCCCAGCTGAAGGACGCGGGCATGATGCCCCTGGTCATGGCGGACGGCCCGGCGGGCCTACGCCTGGCCCGGCAGTACTATCGGGACAAAAAGGGCGGCGCCCACGCCGTGGGCCAGAGCACCATGCCGGAGAGCGTCACGGATTTGATGGGCCCCGTGGTGAAGTTTTGCGCGGAGTTGGTGGCGGGGAAGAAGAAGCCGCCCCAGGGAGCCAGGATAGAGGAGCAGTACTGCACCGCCCTGCCCATCGGCACGGCCATCGCCCAGAGCTGGGACGTGGACTTCGCCCAAAAATGCGGCGACATCGTGGGGGACGAGATGGAGCGCTTCGGCGTGCAGCTGTGGCTGGCTCCGGCTTTGAACATCCATAGGACCATCCGCTGCGGCCGGAACTTCGAATACTTCTCCGAGGACCCGCTGATCGGCGGCAAGATGGCCGCGGCCCTGACGCAGGGCGTCCAGGCCCATCCCGGCCGGGGGACCACCATCAAGCACTTCGCCGCCAACAACCAGGAATATAACCGCTACGGCAGCAACAGCCGCATGTCCGAGCGGGCGCTTCGGGAGATCTATTTGAAGGGCTTCGGCATCGCCGTACGGGAGAGCCAGCCCAAGGCCCTCATGACCTCCTACAACCTGATCAACGGCGTCCACACGGCCCAGAGCCGGGATTTGATCGCCACCATCCTGCGGCGGGAGTTCGGCTTCGAGGGCATCGTCATGACCGACTGGGTCCTGGCCTTCATGGACAGCAAAACGAACAAGCACCCCGCCACCAAGCCCCACAAGGTGGCATCAGTGGGCGGCGACCTGTTCATGCCCGGCTGCAGGGGAGACTATGCAGACATCCTCAAGGCCCTGCGGGACGGCCGCCTCAGCCGGGAGCAGCTCCTTATCAACGCTTCCCGCCTCTACCGCATGGCCCAGGAATTGCGGCCGGAGGAATAGAGGAATACGCCTATGGTTTCTCTGCTGCTGGCAATCATCTACCTTGCCTTTATCAGCCTGGGCTTGCCCGATTCCCTTCTGGGGGCGGGCTGGCCCGTAATGCACGGCTATTTCGGGGTGCCCCTGTCCTACGCCGGGTTCGTGTCCGTGATCATCTCCGCCGGGACAGTCACTTCCAGTCTCCTCTCCGAGCGGCTGACCCGGAGGCTAGGCACCAAGTACGTGACGCTCTTCTCCGTGCTGCTGATGGTGGTGGCCCTCTTTGGCTTCTCCTTCTCCAACCGGTTCTGGGTGCTGTGCCTGTGGGCCGTGCCTTACGGCCTGGGCGCCGGGTCCGTCGACGCGGCTCTCAACAACTATGTGGCCCTACACTATTCCTCCCGGGATATGAGCTGGCTCCACTGCTTCTGGGGCGTGGGCACCATCGTCAGCCCCTACGTCATGAGCCTGGCCCTCACCCGCGCCACCTGGCAGGCGGGTTACCGGGCGGTAGGGGTCATCCAGTTGGCCATCGCTGTCGTGCTCCTTGTGACCTTGCCCCTGTGGCGGGTCCATAATGCGGCGGACGACGATCGGCAGAGCGGCCGGGTTCTGGGCCTGAAGGGGGCGCTGAAGATTCGGGGGGTGCCCCAGCTGCTGCTGGGCTTCTGCGGCTACTGCGCCCTGGAGAGCACCTGCATGCTCTGGACCAGCTCGTACCTGATCGCCACCCGGGGCGTGAGCCCGGAGCGAGCGGCGGCCTTCGCGTCGCTGTTCTTCATCGGCATCACCGCGGGCCGGTTCCTGGCGGGGTTCATCTCCAACCGGCTGGGGGACAGGACCATGATCCGGCTGGGGACCGGGATCCTGTTCTTCGGCGTGCTGTTGCTCCTGGTGCCGGGCCTGCCGGAGGTTGTGGTCCTGGCGGGGTGCGTCGTCATGGGTCTGGGCTGCGCGCCTATCTATCCCAGCATCATCCACGCCACGCCGTATAACTTCGGGTCCGAAAACTCCCAGGCCATCATCGGCGTCCAGATGGCAAGCGCCTACACGGGATCCACCTTCGCGCCGCCCCTCTTCGGCTTCCTCTCCACCCGGATGGGCCTTGGGCTCCTGCCGGTGTACGTGGCGGCCTTCGGGGTGCTGATGATCGCCATGGTGGAGCGAGCGTTCAAGTTAGCCGGACGCTGAATCCGTCCCCTCCCCGAAGGGGGCTTTTTTTCTCTCTCCCCCCTGGGGAGGAAAGAGAGAGATCCCTCTTGGGGGGGGTATATATATATGTTTTCTCCTTGTCCTTGTCTTCGTCCTTGTCCTTGTCTTTTTCCTTGTCTTTGTCTTTATCCTTGTCTTTATCCTTGTCCTTGTCTTTGTCTTAGTTAGTTTTGCTACCTTTTGTTAGCTTTTGTTATTTTTGTTCCCACTTGTTCCCTTTTGTTCGATCCAACCGGTCGTTGAGGGGCCGGTTGCGGCGCCCTTCCCCCCCACAACCGATGGGTGATTGCTCAACCGGCGGACGAAGTAGTACGCTGCACGCAGCCGGGACGGATGGCGTCCGCCGATCTGTTTGTGCGGCTTTCTATGATCGCCACCCGCAAATATATACTGTTGGTATAGAAAAAGATATTCCATTGATATCGATCGTGTCTTTTCTTTCGGTATAATCCCTGCTATACTGCCGGTATCAAAAAGAGGAGCACCACCATGGAATTGACCCTTTCGAAAAACATCCGCACCCTGCGCAAAGAGCGAAACCTGACCCAGGAGCAATTCGCCGAGGTCATGGGCGTGACCACCGGCGCCGTCCACAAGTGGGAATCGGGGCTGTCGGTGCCCGAGCTGGATTTGATCGTGGAGATGGCGGACTTCTTCGACACCTCCGTGGACGTCCTGCTGGGCTACAAAATGAAGGACAATCGCCTTTCCGCCACCATCGACCGGCTCAGCCGGTACTGTCGGACCCGGGACCCGGAGGCCCTGATCGAATGCGAGAAGGCCCTGAAGAAATATCCCCATTCCTTCCAGGTGGTCCACACCTGCGCCGGAATCTACGCCTTTTTCGGCGTGGGCGGTCAAAGCCGCGAAAAGACCCGGCGGGCCCTGGAGCTCTATGAGCAAGCACTGCTGTTGGTCTCCCAGAACACCGATCCAAAGATCAGTGAGTTCACCCTCTATGGGGAGATGGCCGGGGCGTATATGGTTCTGGGCGACTTTGAGAAGGGCGTGGAGCTCATGAAGCGTCACAACGCGGGCGGCATGTTCAGCGACACCATCGGTGCCATCCTGGCTGCCCATCTGCACCGACCGGAGGAGGCGGAGCCCTATCTCTCCGCGGTGTTGCTTCAGAACGTCAATTCCCTGCTGAATGCCGTGGCGGGATTCTCCTTTGTCTTCACCGCCCGAGGCGACTGCGCATCGGCCCAAGCCGTGCTCCAATGGGGCATAGACCTGCTCAACAGCCTTCGCCGGGAACCCGTCACCGATTTTTTGGAAAAGCTCAACGCCCTGCAATACCTGCTGCTGGCTCATGCCCAGATCAAGACCGGGCAGACGGAGCAGGCCTGCGCTTCCCTGAGGCAGGCCCGGGCGCTGGCCGCCCGCTTCGACGCCGCCCCGGATTACGGCGTGCGAAACCTTCGCTTCGTCACCACCATGGATACCGTGAGCGTCACCGACATATTCGGCGCCACCGCGGCAGAGAGTCTGGAAAACCTGCTCCGCCTCATCGACGATCCCACCCTGTCCCGCCTTTGGAAGGAGATCAAGGACCATGAATAACGATACCCGCAACGTATTTTTCAACCGCAACTACCGGCTGGTGTTCTTCGGCGCCCTGGTGTCGGAGCTGGGGGCCATCCTCTACAGCTTCGCCGTCAGCTTCTACATCCTGGAGATCACCGACAACAACGCCTTCCTTCAGGGCCTGTATCTGGCCCTCTGCGGCGGGATGCTGCTCCTCGCCACGCCCGTGGGCGGCGTGCTGGGGGACCGGTTCAGCAAGGCGAAGATCATGTTCCTCTGCGACTACATGAAGGGCGGCATCATCGTCCTCGCCACGGTGCTCATGCTCCTCTTCCGCAGCAACCAGGCCCACGTCCTGATCCTGTTCGCCGTGGGTATCCTGGGCAACGCCGTCAGCGGCGTCTTCTCCCCCGCCGCCGGCGCTCTGCTTCCCCACATCGTGGTGGAGGAAAAGCTCCAGCAGGCCAACGCCTACTTCTCCATTAAAAGTTCCCTGCAGAGCATCCTGGGGGTGGTCCTGGCGGGGATCCTGTACGCGGCCCTGCCCATCCATCTGCTGTTCATCCTGGTGGGCGTCTGCTATATCCTCTCCGGCGTGTCGGAGATGTTCATCCGCTATGAGCACAAGCCCTCGGAGGAGAAGCTGACATTGCGCCTGGCCCTTTCCGACATGGGCGACGGGTTTCGGTACCTGAAGACCCAGAAGGCCCTCATGGCCCTGATGGCGGCCATCCTGTTCATCAATTTCTTCTTCTCCCCCATCGGCGGCAACTTCCTGCCCTATTTCGTGAAGACGGACGTGGCCGCCGCCCCCGGCTACCTTTTCGACCGGGTTTTGACGCCGGAGCTCTGGTCCTCTGTGTGCAGCGTGATGATCGGCATCAGCTCCCTGCTCGCCGCAGCCATCCTCAGCGCCCGGCCCCAGGAGGACAAGTGCGGCCGCAAGGTGGCGGTGCGCCTGGGATACATCGCGATGGTGATGATCCTCCTGACGGTGGGTTATTGGCTGCTGGTGGATCGGGGCCGGGACAAGCTCAGCAAGGTCTCCAGCATCGTCAGCATCGTTTCTCAGGGCCTGACCCCCATCTCCTCGGTCCTGGCCGGGTCGGTCCTCCAGTATCTGGGCAGCACGCCGCTGCTGCTGGTCTGCTCCCTGGGCTTCACCGCCACGGCCCTGTTCCTCCTGTTCAACAAGAAGGTCCAGGACATCTGAATCGTCACGCAAAAAGCGCCTCCCTCTGCGGGAGGCGCTTTTTCGCATGGAAGCTTATTTGTAGCTGTGCACCCCCGGCAGCAGGGCGTTCACGCCGATGTAGGTGAAGATCACGCACACGAAGCCCACCACGGCGAAGATGGCGGCGGACTTGCCCTGCCAGCCCCGGCGGATGCGCAGATGGAGATACGTGGCGTAGACCAGCCAGGTCACCAGCGACCAGGTCTCCTTGGGGTCCCAGGACCAGTAGCTGCCCCAGGCCCGCTCGGCCCAGATGGCGCCGGTGCTGGCCTTCATCCTGTCCCGCAGCAGGAAGATGATCCCCAGCACGCAGCTGACGCCGAAAGCGCCGTAGGCGATGATGGCCGTGGACACGTGGAACCCCAGCCAGTTGGATTGGAGCGCGGGCATCAGGGCGCGGATCTCCTTGGACTGCAGGGCCGCGTAGCCGATGATGATGAAGGTGATCGGCGCGGCGAAGGCGCCCAGGAGCGTGAACCGGAACTTCAGAATGAACAGCAGGCTCACCAGGCACAGCCCCCAGGCGAAGGCGGAGGCGAACTCGTACTGGTTGGTGAGCGGCAGCCGCCCGGCCGCCACGCCCCGAAGGACGATGGCCGTCGTGTGCAGGAAAAGGCCCGCCGTCTGCACGCCCATGGCCCCCTTGCCGAGGCCCTCCTTCTTGACGGCCACGAACAGGAAGTAGAGGATCATGGCCCCGAAGTAGAGGCCCAGGACCCCGTAAAAGAGGATCGTTTCCAATGGCAGCGTCATGCCTGGTCTCCTTTCTCTTGGTGCGCTTCGTCCCGGCCCGCGGCCCGGGCGAATTCTTCCCGGAACAGCGCGCCGCCCTTGCGGCTTTGGCCGTACACCGTCCAGGTCCCGTCCGCCTGCGCCGCCGCCCAGACTTTCGCGGGCAGCAGGTAGAACGCGAGGATCAGCCCCAGCAGGGTGACGAGGCCGCCGAGGAGCGCCAGCGTCTGGAACCGGTCCGTCTTCACCTGCAGCAGGGTGTAACTCTGGGGTTCCGAGAAGGTGATGCTGTAATCGTTGACGGTGATGGGCCCGTCCGATTCCTGCCAGTAGTTCATGCCCACCATGCTGTCCCCGTAGGTGATGGAATAGAGGTAGGCGGGGTTGTTCATGCGGCCGGACAGGGTCATGGGCCCTATGCCGGGCTGCAGATAGAAATCGGGATAAAAGGCGTTGAGATAGACGCGGAGGCCCGGGGCGTCGGCGATCTCGATACCCTCCCCGGCGCAGACGATTTGGGTCTGCAGCGGCGTCCCGTGCCGGGCGGGATGGTTCACGGACACGGTGTCGCTCTGGCTGTCGGGGACCGCGGTGGAGCCCTGGGGCGCGCGGAAGATCGTCACGTCCGCCACGTACTGCGCCACGGTGTCGTCGTCCCTGAGCCGGACTTCAAAATCGTCGATGGTCAGGTAGTAGCCCGTTTCGCCGATGGGCTTGGTGTCGCCGGGGACGCCATAAACCGTGTACTCCCGATGGGTGAGCTGGCCCAGGGTGAAGCCCAGGATCAGCAGCAGGATGCCCAGGTGGCACACCCAGGGTCCCCAGAGGCCCAGCCGGTTCCTGCCGGAGAACAGGACCTTCTTGCCCTCGATCTCACAGACCTTGGGCTTGGGGAGCCGGAGCCTTTCAAACAGGGGCAGGGGGTCGGCCACGTTCTCGCATGCGGCGTCCGCAGGGCCGGACAGGGCGGCGGACGGGTCCGCCTCCCGCTTCGTACGGGCGATCAGGGGCTTTAGGCGGGTCAGGTTGCAGAGGAGCAGATTCCCGCAGAGGAAGGCGGTCAGGGTCAGCAGCCACCAGCTGTGGAAGGCGTCGTCCAGCCGCAGGCCCACGATCAGCCGGGCCGCGCCCTCGGAATACGCCTCGGCGTACCAGGCGTAGCTTTGGCCCTGGGTCACGAAGCTGGCCGCCACGCAGGCTGCCGCCAGCACCGTCAGCAGCGTGATGGCGAAGCCCATGGAGCCAAGGAATTTCAGGAGTTTTTTCATAGGAATTTATGGTATTTATTGAAAGCCTCGTTCTTTTTCTTGAAAGAAAAAGAACCAAAAAGAACTTTGAGAAGGGGGCAATTCATGTGCAAAGACCATGATCCCTTCTTAAGTTTCTCTTTATGCGCCGCTTTTTCTCTTTGTATAAAGAGAAAAAGCGGCAAAGAAAAACTTCTCCGCCGCTTTTGTTCAACCCTTATTTCCCTAACAGCGCCATGCCATCGCTGATCCGCTGTTCGGCGGTGTCCAGGCACCTAAACGCCAGCTCGGAGTTGTGGGCGCCCTCGGCGTTCTCCACGTAGCAGAAGTCGAAGAACCACTGGGCCTCCCGGTACAGCTTCTGCACCGCGGAGAGCTCCTCCTCGCCCATCTGCCCTGCCTGCACGGCCGCAGCCAGCGCGTCCTTGAAGGCGGAGAGCTTGTTCCCCACCTCGGTCTCCCGGGTCGTGACCCGCTCCTGGAGCCGATGGACCAGGTTCACCATATCCGTATCTCCATGGCAGGTGGCGCAGGACTTCAGCAGCGACTCGTTCTCCAAGGGGCTCACCAGCAGGTGGCTGTGGTAGACGGTCCCGTCCTCGGTCTCTTCGAGGGGCATATGGCAGTCGGCGCAGTTCAGCAGCTTCGCATGCTTGCCGGCGAGGAAGGTCTCAAACTCCGGATGCTGGGCCTTGAGGAGCTTGGCGCCGGTGCTCTCCTGGGTCCAGTCGGAGAAGCCCACGGTCCCATCGGGCAGGACCATGTTGTCATAGAACGCCAGGATCGCTTCCGGCGTCATGGCCTCCACGCTGTCGTAGGGCATCATGGTCTCCTTGTCCGTGGGCGTGAAGTAGTACTCGATATGGCACTGGCCGCAGGACAGGGTGGCCGCATCAATCTTCTCCGCGTTGGCACCCAGGGCCTTGGTCACATAGCTGTGAGTCACCACCAGCTTGCCCTTTTCACCCGCCTCGTTGCCGTGGCAGGTGTAGCAGCTTACGTTCTCCTCCATCATGGCCATGGCCTCGTCGAAGGGGATCTTGTAGGCGCTGACGCCCTGGTCGTTGACCAGCTTGGCGAAGTTGGGGGTCTTGCAGGTGAGGCAGTTGGCCAGGGGATGAGGCCGGGCCGTATGGGCCACGTCCTCCAGCGTGTACTCATGCCCCCGGGCGGAGCCGTACTCCTTGGCGAAGCCGAAGCCCTCGTAGATGTTCTTCAGGTACGGGTCCTGATTCAGGTAGTCCACAATGTAGCTGTTCTTCCTGTTGTCGCCCATGGTAGCCGCGATCTCGGGGTAGGCGGCGGCCCAGTCGGCGGCGTTGATGGTGCCGTCCTTGCTGGAGGCCTTGGGCGCGTCCGCGGTCTTGTAGGTCACGTCAGCGCGTACGAGGGGCGTGGTCCGCTCCACACGGAACAGCAGGTTCTTGCCGCCCACGACGCCGCCCAGCAGCAGCACCGCCAGGATGACGATGACCAGGCCGATGAGCAGTTTTGCCGCTTGATTTCTCTTTTCCATGCTATGCCCTCCTTCATTCCGCCTGCGCGGGTGCGTTCAGGGGCCGGGTGATGACCTTGCTGGGGCATTTCTCGGCGCACTTGCCGCACTGGGTACAGTTCTCGTAGGTGACCTTGGCCAGGCTCCCCTCCATGTGGATGGCGTCGAATGCGCACTGCTTCACGCAGAGGCTGCAGCCGATGCAGCCGGCGGAGCAGACCTTCTTCACCAGGGGCCCCTTGTCCTTGTTCCGGCACTGGACCACCACATGCTTCGATTCGGGAATGAGCTCGATGAGCCCCTTGGGGCAGGCCTTCACGCACAGGCCGCAGGCCACGCACAGCCGGGGGTTCACCTGAGCCACGCCGTCCACCATGCGGATGGCGTGCTGGGGGCACACGTTCACGCAGGACCCCAGGCCCATGCACCCGTAGTCGCATTCGCCCACGTTGACGCCGCTGAGGGCCGCAGCCCTGCAGTCGGTGACGCCCACGTAGTTGCCCTGCTTCTTGGTGTTCTCGCAGGTGCCCTTGCAGCGGACGAAGGCCACCTGGCGCTCCAGCACCGCCGCGTCCTTGCCCATGATGCCGCCGATCTTGGCAGCGCAGGGGGCGCCGCCCACGGGGCAGCCGTTCACGGGCGCTTCCCCGGAGACGATGGCCGCCGCCATGGCGTCACAGCCCGCGTAGCCGCAGGCGCCGCAGTTGTTGCCGGGCAGACACTCCCGCACGGCCGCCTCCCGCTCGTCCACGGGCACATAGAACTTCTTGCCCGCGAAGACCAGCCCGGCGCCTACGATGACGCCGATGACCACGATCACGATCGTCGTTATGAGAATAACCATACTATCCTACCTCCCTCAGAACGACAGCTTGGAGAAGCCGATGAACGCGATGGACATGAGCGCCGCCGAGATGAGCACGATGGGCGCGCCGCGAAGGGGCGCGGGCAGGTCCTCCTCCCGGATGCGGGTCCGGATGCCGGCGAGGAGCACGATGGCCAGGGTGTAGCCCACGGCGGAGCTGAAGCCGGACACCACGCTCTCGATGAAGTTGTAGCCGCTCATGGCGTTGAGCTGAGCGATGCCCAGCACGGCGCAGTTAGTGGTGATGAGGGGCAGGTAGATGCCCAGGGCCTTGTAGATGGCCGGGGAGGTCTTCTTCAGGAACATCTCCACGATCTGCACCAGCGCCGCGATGACCAGGATGAAGACGATGGTCTGCATGAACTCCAGGCCGAAGGGCTTGAGCACGTAGTCGTTGAGCAGGCTCGCCACGGCGGAGGCGATGGTCATGACGAAGATGACCGCCACGCCCAGGCTCGCCGAGGCCTTCATCTGCTTGGAGACGCCCAGGAAGGAACAGACGCCCCAGAACCGGCTCAGCAGCACGTTGTTGATGAGGGCGCCGCTGACGATGATCAGGATCAGACTGTTGTTCATTTGGCTTCCTCCTTCCGCTCGTCACAGGACATGGTGCAGGCGGCGCAGTTGCCGTTGCAGCCGTCGTTCTCCACCAGCTGCCGCTGCCGGGTCTTGATGCCGATGGCGTTCATGATGATGATGAACAGGGCGATGACCAGGTACGCCCCCGGCGGCAGGCTGAAGATGGCCGCGGGGGACACGCTCTCAGGCAGGACCTGCATGCCGAACAGGGTGCCCTTGCCCAGGATCTCCCGGAGGGAGCCCGCCAGGGTCAGGGCGATGGTGAACCCCAGGCCCATGCCCACGCCGTCCATCATGGCGAGGCCGGGTTCGTGCTTGTTGGCGTAGGCCTCGGCCCGGCCCAGGATGATGCAGTTCACCACGATCAGGGGGATGAACTGGCCCAGGGCCTTATCCACCGTGGGCAGATACGCCTTGATGATGAGCTGGGTCACGGTCACCAGGGAGGCCACGATCACGATGTAGGCCGGGAGCCGGACCTCGTTGGGGATCCGCTTGCGCAGGACCGAGATGATCAGATTGGAGAACACCAGCACCGCCGTGGTGGACAGGCCCATGCTCACGCCGTTGATGGCGGCGGTGGACACGGCCAGGGTGGGGCACATGCCCAGCATGAGCACCATGGTGGGGTTCTCCTTGATAAGGCCGTTATACAGCCGTTCCATGTATTTATTCATATATAAATCCCACTCCTTTAATAGTAGTTTTGCCGGTTTCGCTTGCGAAATTGCTGCGTCGGTCCGCAGCAAAGGCACAAACTACGGGTAGTGTGAAAAACTCGTTTTTTCACACTACTCTCCTCCCTGCATCACGCTGTGGAAGAAGTCGAGACCCGCGTTCACCGCGTTGACCACGGCCCCGGAGGTAGTGGAGGCGCCGGAGATGGCGTCGATCACGTTGTCCCCGGTGACGCCGCCCTTGTTGTGGACGAACTGATCGACCTGCCGGTCAGCGAACTGGTCCTTGAAGGCGGGCTCGTCGGCCAGCATGCCCATGCCGGGGGTCTCGGTGAGCTCGGTGAAGGCGATGCCCAGGACCTTGCCGTTGGCGTCCAGGCCCATGGACAGGGTCACGTTCCCGTCGTAGCCGTCGCCGCTGGTGACGCTCAGGGCGTAGCCCACGGTGTTGCCCGCGGCATCCTTGGCCACGAAGGCCTCGTTCACGTAGGCCTTGCCGAACTTGGTGCCGTAGACCTGACCGTCCAGGGCCGCGATGGCCGCGTCGGCCGCCTCGTCATGCTCGAAGGTGACCGCCTCTGGCACCACCGCCACATAGGCAGCTGCCTTGGCCTCCTCCTCCTGAGCCTCGATGGTGGGCTTCGTCATGGAGTAGACCCCGGAGAGGGCCACGCCGGAGAACAGGGCGATGAGGACCAGCGCCACCACGGGCTTGGGGATCCGCTGCAGCAGGGGCGGCAGCTTCACGCCGCTGGCGGCCCGGATGGCCCGCTTGCGATAAGCGTAGGGCTTGGGGATCACGTACATGTCGATGAGGGGCGTGAACAGGTTCCCGATGATGACGGAGTAGCTGAAGTAGTCCACCTTGCCCAGGATCCGGAACAGGGCCCCCAGCACGCCGATGAGGCAGCCGTAGACCGCCTGACCCAGCCGGCTCACGGGGGAGGTGGTGTAGTCCGTGGCCATGAAGAAGGCGCCCATGACCACGCCGCCGCCGCAGAGCTGCGCGGCCAGGAAGGCGGGGTCGAAGCCCCGGCCGCCGAAGAGACCCATGACCAGGGTAAAGGCGCCCAGCACGGAGAAGCAGATCTCCCCGTGGATGATGTCAAGGCCCCACAGGATGAGGCCGCCGATGAGCAGCGCCACGATGGAGCTGCCGATGACGCCGGTGGAGGTGCCCAGGAACATGCTGGTCACGTCCAGGCTCGCCGGGACGCCCTTGCTCATGGCGTCGGAGAGGACGGCCAGGGGCGTCGCCGAGCTGACGCCGTCCAGCGCCGGGAACTGGGTCATCACCTTGCCGAAGCTCAGTAGCAGGAAGCACCGGCCCGCCAGCGCCGGGTTGATGAAGTTCTTGCCGAGACCGCCGAAGCAGCACTTGGCCACCAAAATGGCGAACACGGAGCCCAGAATGGGGTAGATCACGGGCGTGGAGGGGGACAGGGACAGGGCGAGGAGCATGCCCGTCACCGCCGCGCTGCCGTCCGTGATGGACAGGGGCCGCTTGATGAGGAGGCAGAACAGGGCCTCCGTGCCCACCGCCGCCAGGATGGAGGCCAGGATCACGAACAGGGCGTTCCACCCGTACACGATCACGCCCACGATGGCCGCCGGCACCAGGCTCAGCAGCACCGTGTGCATGATGAAGGAGGTGGTCCACCGATCCCGTACATGGGGGCTTGCGGATAGATTCAGTGTCATGGCTTATTTCCCTCCCCCCTGGGCAGCCTGGGCCGCCCGTTTTTTGACCAGGATCTCCGCCTTGGTCTGCTTGAAGTTCTGCGTCAAGGGGCGCTTGGCCGGGCAGATGTAGGTGCAGGAGCCGCAGAAGATGCAGTCGAGGCCGTAGAGCTTCTTCTCATACCGCTCCATGTCCCCGGCGATGATGGCGTCGGCCATCATCTGGGGCATGAGGCCGTTGGGGCACACGGTGGTGCAGCGGCCGCAGTGGAGGCAGGTGGTGAGCTTCAGCTCCGCCTCTTCCACCTCATCCGCCAAAAGCACCGTGATGGCGTTGGTGGTCTTGGTGATGGGCACGTCCAGGGTGCTGACGGCCAGGCCCATCATGGGGCCGCCCGAGATGACCTTCTTGGGCTCCGCGCCCTCCTGGATGCCGCCGGCGGCTTCGATCATCTCCGCGAAGCTGGTGCCGTCCCGGGCGATGAAGTTGGAGGGGGTCTTGACGCCCTCGCCGGTGACGGTGATCACGTGGCGGAACAGGGGCTCGTTGTAGAGGACCGCCCGGCCCACGGCGTAGATGGTGCCCACGTTGTCCACGATGCAGCCCACGTCCGCGGGGAGCTTGGAGGTGGGATAATCGATGCCGGCGATGACGCTGATGAGGCTGCGCTCGCCGCCCTGGGGGTACTTGGTGCGGAGCTTTTGAACCCGCATCCGGGGGTGCCCCTTCACGGCCATCTCCATGGCGGCGATGGCCTCGGGCTTGTTGGCCTCGATGCCGATGACGCCCTCGGCGTTGGGGAAGAGCCGGAGCATGATCTCCATGCCCTCCACGATCTCTTTGCCGTAGCCCCGCATGAGCTGGTCGTTGCAGGTGA
>CACWJZ010000025.1 GCA_902761365.1 uncultured Eubacteriales bacterium
TAAGCACTATACCATGGCCCAGGACATCGTCCAGCGGCTCCTCCCCTACACGGGCAAGGCCATCCGGGTGGGCATCACCGGCGTCCCCGGCGCGGGCAAGTCCACCATCATCGAGGCTTTGGGCACCAAGCTCTGCCAGCAGGGCCACAAGGTGGCGGTCCTGGCCGTGGACCCCAGCTCCTCCGTCACCGGCGGCGCCATCCTGGGCGACAAGACCCGGATGGAGCAGCTCGCTAAGGAGCCCAACGCCTTCATCCGCCCCTCCCCCGCCGGCGGCACCCTGGGCGGCGTCACCCGCAAGAGCCGGGAGACCATGCTCCTTGCCGAAGCCGCGGGCTACGACATCATCCTCGTCGAGACCGTGGGCGTGGGCCAGAGCGAGACCACGGTCCGGTCCATGGTGGACTTCTTCCTGGTGGTGGTCCTCACCGGCGCCGGTGACGACCTGCAGGGCGTGAAGAAGGGCGTCATCGAGCTTGCCGACGCGATCCTGGTGAACAAGGCCGACGGCGACAACCTGCAGAAGGCGCTCCTGACCCGGGCGGATTATGAGCAGATCCTGCACTATCTCATGCCCGCCACCGAGGGCTGGACGACGAAAGCCTACACCTGCTCCGCCTACACCGGCGAGGGCATCCAGGAGATCTGGGACGTGGTCCTTGCCTACATCGACCAGATGAAGAAGACGGGGCAGCTGGAGAAGCGTAGGGCAGCCCAGAACCTGACCTGGCTCCAGGAGATGACCCAGGACTACCTTATGAACCTGTTCCTTCGGGACCCCACCGTCTCCGCGGCCCGGGAGTCCGTGGAAGCCCAGGTCAAGAACGGCACCCTGGCCCCCACCAAGGCCCTTAGCCTCATCGCCGAGGCCCTGGACAAGCGGTTCAAAGGGGAGTAAATCGCCGTTTGTCCCTGCAGCCGGCGTACCGGATGGGATACACCGCGAAACATCGATCCTCTTTCCCCACGCCACGTTTTTTTGCGTGCCCTCTTTCTGACCAGAAGGGGGCGCGTTTTCAATAAACCCAAATAAAAACCAAAATTCGGTTGCATGGCCGAAGGTTGTGTGCTATGCTGGATTCGTTATGAAAATAAGAGTGAAAAAAGTATCTCTTTGTCTTCTTCTGGCCCTGCTCCTGCTGCCCTGGCCCCTGATTTCGGCTACCCGGGCGGAGAACGCACCGGGCGAGATCACCACATCCTGCGCCTACAGCCTGCCGGATGCCGTGCCCGTGTCTCGGCTTACGGACGGGAGCTTACTCACCCGGCTCACCGTCCTCCCCAACAAGCCCCTGAAGGTGACGCTGCCCGCTTGCGAGAAGCCGTCTCTGTACATGACCTGGTTCACCCTGCCCCCGTCTGTGACCCTGACCCAGCTGAACGAGAAGGGACACCAGCTCCAGCAACGGGATCTGCATCCCGCCACCAACTTTGAGCGGTACGAGTTGGACCCGGCCTGTCGGAGGGTGACCCTGTCCTCGAAGAACGCCTGGACCGTCAGCACCCTTCGCGTGTTCGACGGGGACCTGCCAGAGGACCTCGTATGCTTCAACGCGACCATGGAGCGGGCGGACCTGCTGGTGCTCCTGGGCCAGCCCCAGGCCCTCTTTGAGGAGTTGGGCGGCCTGGCGCCCCTGTACATGAACACCTTCGATGTGAAGACCGCCTTCTGCTACCTGTGCGCGGACAGCGAGGTGCTCCAGGCCACCGCCGGGGACCCCCGGCCCCTGGGCGAAGCGGTGAACGCCCTCTGGTCCCTGGGCTACCGGGAAGCGCCCTTTGTGGGCGGGTTCCAGGACCATGATTTCAACGAGCTGGACGACGTGCAGAAGAGCTGGACCGACAAGGCCCTGGAGGCGTATCTCGTACGGGTGATCCGCACCGTGAAGCCCAAAGTGGTTGTCTGCGCCGCCGGCGGGGCGGACGACCAGCGCAGCGCCTATGTGGCGAGCCGCATCAGAAGCGCCGTGGAGATGGCTGCCAACGGCGGCAAGTACGCCGAGACAGGCAAGGCCCACCACGTCCAAAAGCTCTACGTCTCCGACCCTGAGGGCAGCACCGTCGTGGACTACGGTGCCGTCAGCGACGATGCCGCGTCAGCCTATCGGCAGTATGTGGCCTCCCGGCAGCTCTATCGACGCGCTGTGCCCCAGGAAGGCCGGTTCACCCTGACATATACCAACGTGGGCCAGGATAAAAAGAAAAACGACCTGCTGGAGAATCTGAAGACGGATGCCCTCCTGTCGTACGTTCCGCCCACGCCCGTGCCCACGGCCACGCCCACGCCGTCCCCCACGCCCACGCCTACGCCGACACCCACGCCCACGCCCACGCCCACGCCGACACCCACACCCACGCCCACGCCCACGCCGTCCCCCACGCCCACGCCGACACCCACACCATCCCCCACACCCACGCTGACCGAAAAGGCGGCGCGCCTGCCCCAGAAGGATGCTTTGACCTGGGCGCTGCTGGGGCTGGCCCTGTTGGCCCTCATCGGCCTCGTGGCTGCTCTGCTGGCGAGGGCAAACGGGCGGAACGTACCCTTGGTGCCGCTGATCATCGTGACCGTCCTGCTGGCCGTGGTCGCCGTGGCCGGATTCGCCTATCTGCGGTTCGTGGCCGTGCTCCCGCCCGCACCTCCGGTGGTGAAGGTAACGCCGACCCCCACCGCGATCCCCACGTTCTCGCCCCTCCCCACGCCGGAACCCACGTCGGAACCGACGGACACGCCGGAACCCACGGCTGAGCCCACACCCACGCCGGAGCCTACCCCCACACCCACGCCTGACCCCTATCCCTTCCTGTCCTACGGGGAGCCGGAGAAGGTGGAAACCTTCGACGACGCGGCCGGCAAGTGGGTCTACCGCTCCGACACCCTGAGCGTGGAGGTCCGCCGGGAGGTGGCTCAGGGGAAGCGGGCCGCCACCAACTACTACGTGGCCCACGTGTACACCCGGGACGTGGACAGCTTCTACCCCACCTTCGCCACCAATCGGAAGACCGGCCGAGACCGGTCCTACCCGGAGGAGATGGCCCTCCGCTATAAGAGCGTCCTTTGGTTCACCGGCGACAACCTGATCCACGCCGAACAGGGCGCCAAGGGCATCCTCATCCGAGACGGCCGCGTGTACAGCACCCGCCGAGCCTCCAACGCCCTGGCCTACTATTCCGAGCAGCAGGCCTTCGCCATCTACGACCGCAAGACCATCGACGCCAAGACCCTGTGGGAAAGCGGCACCCAGGACGTGTTCTCCTTCCTGCGGCTGGCCGATCTGGTCATCGACGGGCAGATCTCCCGGGGCGCCACCGCCACCACCGCCCGGAACCCCCGCTGCGCCGTGGGCATGGTGAAACCGGGCCACTTCGTGGTCATCGCCACGGACGGCCGACAGACGGGCCTTGGCATGTACGACATCGGGTTCACGCTGAAGGAGCTGGCCCAGCTGTTCCTGGACGAGGGCTGCACCCTGGCGTACAACCTGGACGGCGGCTACTCCACCTCCCTCATCTTCCTGGGGGTGAAGCTGAACCACCACGGCGAGGATGACACCGTCGGTTCCAATGCCGGGTACTCCCAGCGGACGTTGCCGGAGGGCCTGGCCTGGGGCTATTCGCCCCTGTGCGGCACCCTGGGCGCGGCAGCGATGGATTGAGTCCCCCTGAATAAACAGAAACAGGACCGTTCCATTCAGAACGGTCCTGTATTTATTTGCTTACGGAACAGGCATCCCTACGGTTCGCAGGCGAGGATCACTCGACGACGTCCAGGGGCGGGGGCACGTCGGACCAATCCCAGCCCATGAGCTCGGACACGGTGCCGAAGGTCCAGCCCCGCTTCTGCAGCTCCTCGATGATGGGCTTCAGGTACACGTGCATGGTGTTGGCCCCGTTGTGGAAGAGGATGATGTCCCCGGGTTGCACCTCCTTGAGGACCAGATCCCGGATCTTGGGCCCGGTCCAGCCCTCCGTGGCGTCCTTGGCCGTTTGACCCCACATGATGACCTCGTAGCCCAGATACCGGATGACGGAGTTCACCTTGGCGTTCCGCCCGCCGTAGGGAGGCCGAAGGAGGTGGGTTATGTAGCCATGCTCCTTGTAGAGGGTCTGGCTCACCTGGGTGACCTCTCGGGCGATCACCTCGGGGGACTTGCTGGACAGAGCGATATGGTTCTGGGTATGGTTGCCGATCTCGTGGCCGTCGGCGATCATCCGCTCGATCCAGGGCCCGTGGGTGCTCACCCAGCGGCCGGTCATGAAGAAGGTGGCGTGGATGTTGTAGGACTGAAGGGTGTCCAGCAGCCAGTCGGTGTTTTGTTCCCCAAAAGCGCAGTCGAAGGTCAGGGCCACCGTCTTGTCCTCGCGCTGATAGTTGCCCTCCGTGGGTTCATAGGCGCTGTCCATGACGGCCACGTACCGGCTGTGGATGGGCCAGTCCTGTCCGTTCATGTAGAGATACAGGGCGGTCCGCACCGGGGACCCAACGGGGATGGTCACGGCGATGTCGCTCTTGCTCTTGTTCAGCTTTCCGGCTCCCACCACGGTGCCGTCAGAGAGCCGCACCTCCACCGCGGTCCCCACAGGCAGGGACTGATTCTTCACCGTCAGCGTCGCCTTCTTCCCGGGAGCCAGCAACTGGATGCCATCCGCAAAGACTGCCTGGGGCTCCGGCGTGGCCGTAGGCGCAGGGGTCGCGGTGGGTTCCGGCGTGGACGTGGGCGCCGGCGTGTCCGTGGGCGCTGGCGTGTCCGTGGGCACGGCGGTGGGCGCGGGCGTGATCTCCAGGATGGGCGGCATGGTCAAGGTCGCCGGCTCAGCCGTAGGCTGGGGCGTGGGCGCTGGCACCTGGGTAGGCTCCTCCGTAGGCTGGGGCGTCGCCACCGTCTCCGCCTGGACCTGGGCCTTGTCACAGGCCAGCCACAGGGGGAACGAAAGCAACAGCACTATCGCGATGGACCGTCTCAAGATGCGCATCATGGCATGTCCCTCCCTTCGCTCACTGCTCCGCGACCCATTTATCCAGTCGGTCGGCCAGCAAGTTGAAAGAGGAGGGGCCGTAGCTCAGATACTGGGCGAGGAACGCCTTTTCGTCGAACCTGTCCCCCAGCTTCTGCTGGGCCACGTCGATCAGGTTGACCAGCCGGGCGTAGCCGTAGGCGTAGGGCATGTAGTAAAAGGGATGACCGATGATGAAGGGCTCGTAGATCTCCTTGCGGAAGGTCTCCTTGTCCTCCCCCAGCAGGCGGCCCATCTGGGCATAGACCTTGTCGAAGCTGTCCCCGAAGCAGTTCACCCGGATGGTCCAATAAGCCACCAGCTCCACCACGCACTGGGAGCCGTAATGGTCGGCCTGCAGGTCGGCGACGGTGTACTTTTTATCCACATGGTCCGCCAACATGCTCTCGGAGAATTGGCTCCAGGCCTCGGCGTAGGCGGTGGACTCCAGGAGCTGCTGAGTGAGGCTCAGGCCCGGCATGGACCGATGGTACACGTACTGGTACAGATGCCCGTTGAAGCCCTCGTGAGCCAGGGTGGACAGCAGGTTCCGGGCGTTCTGGGGCTCGTTGAGACCGATCATGTTGTTCTGCCAGTCGTCGAAAGCGGGGATCAGGTAGAAGGCCGGAGAAGCGACCTCCTTCAGCTCCTCCGCCACCTCCTCGTAGCGCACGTTCAGATCCTCTGGCAGGGCGGGCAGCAGAGGATCCAGGATGCTTCTCAGATACGCCACGTTCTCCTCCACGGTGCCCATGCTGAAGTTCTCGTGGTTGCCGGCGGTCTGATAGGCTTTCAGGGCCTTGCTCAAATAGTCGCGGCCATAGGTCATCAGCAGGTTCGCCAAATAATCCGGGACCTCGTCCTCATCGCAGGAGATCCTAAGCTGATACTCGAACCAGCGGCTGTACTGCTCGTTGCCCGTTTCCCTGACGCCCTTGGGCTCCCGGCAGTAGGGGCGCAGGGCTTCCAGCCCCGCCTTCAGGTCCACAAAGGCCTGGTTGAATTCGTTGGTGAGGAGGGATACGTTCTTCTCCCCGTAAGCCTTGATCTCCTCCTCGGTGAGGCTGTCAACCTTCTCCAAACTCTCCATGAACAGCGGGATGAGGAAGATGGTGTCCTTGGCCTTGATGATCTTGTCGATGTCATCCAAAACGGCGTCCAGATTCACCTCAGTCATGAAGATGCCCAGCTTCTCGGCGCGGTACTGCTCGTACTCCAACAGCTCCCCGAAGAACCGGGGCACGTCCGCCAGAAGGGTGAAGTAGTCCTCCACGTCCTGCCGGTTGTTGAGGTCATAGAACCAGAAGACCAGGGGCAGATCCGCCTGGATGCCGGTGTAGGGGGTCAGAGGCTCGTAGTAGCCGTAGAACTCCTCGCCCTCCAGATCCCACAGCAGATACTGGTGCAGGGTGTCGTAGGCCAACTGATCCTGCGCGGACAGGGCGCTCCGATCCAGCTTGTCCATCCGCTGGAGCAACCCCTCCTCAAAGACGTACCACTCCCGATCGGAGTCCTGGCGGTAGGAGCCCAGGGAACGCTCCACGCTGTCGTAGTCGATGCCGTATTTGGCCGGGTCCTTCACCAGCTGGTGGAGGGAGGTGAGATCGCTGGAGAGATACTCCCGGAAGAAGTCCCTGTCGATGGCCTCCCAGCTGTCCGCCGCGGGCTCGGCTGCAGGCGCTGCAGCCGGCTCCGTCGTGGGCTCAGCTGCGGGTGCTGCAGCCGGCTCCGCCGTGGGTTCGGGCGTAGGTTCAGCTGTAGGCTCAGCCGTGGGCTCGGGTGTAGGTTCAGCCGTGGATTCGGCTTTGGCGGCAGCTTCATTGCCTGCCGTCGAGGCGTCCACCGCTTCGAGAGGGATGATCACCTCCGGCAGCGTCGCGGTGAATCCGGAGGAGCTGCCGATGCTGGGCTGGTCGAACACAAAGACCAGGCGGGCGTGGGCGGTTTCTTCATCCTCAAAGGTCAGGTCAAAGATGTCGCACTTGCCCAGGGTCAGATGCTCCGTGACGCCGGGGAAGTTCACCTCTTTGGCGGCCTCCGTGCTGATGCTTGACTTGGAGAGCTGGATGGAGGAATTGCCGGACTTAGCCGAAAGGTTGGTGGCGGAGATCCGCAGATGATGGATGGTCTTCCGGTCCGCGGACAGGATGAAGCGCATGGCGACCTCGTCAGCGCCTTCGGCAGGGCTGGCTCCCCAAAACACGATCTCGCCCTCCTGCAGTGTGGGCATGTCCTTTGTGTCGGGTAGGGCCTTGCGGGCATTGGCCGTGGGCTCCGGTGTGGGCTCCGCGGTGGGCTCAGCCGTCGGTTCTGCGGTCGGCTCGGGCGTCGGTTCCGCAGTCGGCTCAGCCGTGGGCTCGGCCGTGGGTTCCGCCGTAGGCTCGGCCGTGGGTTCCGCCGTAGGCTCGGTCGTGGGTTCCGCCGTAGGCTCTGCGGTGGGCTCCGCCGTGACCGCCGCCTTGGCCTCAGCCTCCTTAGGATGGGGGACCCTCTGGATGGGTACCCGAATGCAGGCCGCCAGGTTCACCAGCAGTATCAGGGTCAGCAGCAGGGAGATGGTCCTTTTCATCTTCATGTCTCCTTTGCGCGTTATTTATGGTAGGTCTCGTGATGGAGTATCTTGAAGCTCCGATAGAGCTGTTCCAGCAGCACCAGCCGGGCCAGCCGATGGGGCAGCGTCAGCTGGGACAGGCTCAGCTCCTCGTCCGCCCGATCCACAGCCTCCTTCGAAAGGCCCAGGGAGCCGCCGATCAAAAAGCTCACGTTCTTCCCCTCGTCCCGGAGCCGGCCGATCCGCGCCGCCATCGCCTCGGAGGTGTAAGCCTTGCCCGTGACCGTCAGGGCGATCACATGGTCCCGGGGATCCAAAAGGCTCAAAAGCCGCTTCCCCTCCCGCTCCTTCACCTGCAGCTCCTGGGCGGGGGACAGGGTCTCGGGGGCCTTCTCGTCCGCCGCCTCCTGGACGCTGAGGGTGCAGTAGCGGGCGAGGCGACGGGCGTACTCCTGGCAGCCCTCTTCGAAAAACTTATCCTTCAGCTTGCCCACGGCCAGAATGGTGATGTTCATGCGACCTCGAAGATGCCCGTGGGCTCGCTCCGCCGGGCCAGGGCGATGCTCATGCCCTCGTCGGGGACGCCCGCGTCCCTTAGGACCCCCCGGACCGTGGCCACGGCCAGGGGCGGGAAGTTGTTTTCCGCCGACAGGTGGCCCAAAATGAGGTGCTTCACGCCCTTCTCATAGAGCGCCGCCGCGGCCTTGCCGCAGTCCTCGTTGCACAGGTGCCCCCGGCCGGAGAGGATGCGCTGCTTGAGGGAGTAGGGGTAGGGCCCGGCCATGAGCATGTCCACGTCGTGGTTGGCCTCCAAGAGCAACACCGAGCAGCCGGACAGCACCTCGATGATCCGCTTGTCCACGTGACCCAGGTCCGTGCAGATCCCGCACTTATTTTCCCCATCGAAGAGGGTGAAGCCCACGGAATGGGCCGCGTCGTGGGGAGTGGTGAAGGGGTAGATGCGCAGCCGCCCCAAATACATGTCCTGATCGCTCTCGAACACGCACCGCTCCGAGGGGTACACCCCGGCCAAAGCTCCCTCCATGGCGCCCCAGGTGTCCGCGTTGGCATACACGGGGATGTGGTACTTGCGGGAGAGGACACTGATGCCCCGGATATGGTCGATGTGCTCGTGGGTCACCAATATGGCGTCCAGGGTCCGGGGGTCCGCCCCCACCTCGGCCATGAGTTCGGTGATCCGACGACAGGACAGGCCCGCGTCCACGAGCAGCCGGGCGTCGCCGGCTTCGATATAGGTGGCGTTCCCTGAGGAACCGCTGCACAGGGGCACAAAACGCATACATACCTCCAATATAATAAATTAGTATAGCACAACTTTTCCGGGAACGCTACCCTGCTGCCAAAAGTTGTGCTATACTCTTTTCCATGGAACGCGTGGAAGAAAAAGCATACGCCAAACTGAACCTGACCTTGGGCGTCCTCTACAAGCGGATGGACGGCTATCACGCCCTGGACACCCTCATGCAGACCGTGAGCCTCTATGACCGGGTGACCGTCGCGCCGTCGAAGACCGTGGAGGTCCATGTCACCGGGGCGGAGCTGCCCTTCGAGAACACCATGTACAAGGCCGCCCTGGCCTACAAGCAGCTCTCCGGCAAGGGCGCCTTCATCACCTGTGAGAAGCGGCTGCCCTCGGAAGCGGGCATGGGCGGCGGGTCCGCGGACGCGGCGGCGGTGCTCCGAGGCCTGCAGCGGCTCCACCGGATGCTGACGGACCGGGAGATCCGGGACATCGCCCTCTCCGTAGGCGCGGACGTGCCCTTCTGCCTTCAGGGGGGGCTGTGCCGGTGCGAGGGCGTGGGCGAGATATTGACGCCGGTGGCGGGTCCCTCCCTCCAGTTCGCCCTGGTGAAGCCGCCCAGGGGCGTGTCCACCAAGGCCCTGTTCCAAAGCCTGTCCCTGCCCCGGAAACGGGTGGAGACGGTGCGGTGCCTGGCGAAGCTGGGGCAGAACGACCTTCCCGGCGCGGCGGCCTATATGGAGAACGCCCTGGAGGCCCCTGCCATCGACCTGGTGCCCGAGATCGGCCAGATCAAGGCGGCCCTGCTGGAGCGCGGCGCCCTGGCCGCCTGTATGACCGGCAGCGGCTCCACTGTGTTCGGCCTGTTCGTGACGGAGGAAGGAGCACAACGCGCCGTCACCGACTTCCCCGAGGATTACTATACGGCTGTGTGCCACAGCGTGTGAAGGCAGAAGATATGGAACGAAATCTCGATCAAAAGACAAAACGCCTGGCCCTGGCCGGCCAGCTCTGCGGGGCGACGCTGCTGCTGACGCTCCTGTCCATTCCACTGCCCAGTGGGTACGGGTACGTGAACCTGGGGGACGGGGGCGTGTTCCTCTGCGCCTGCCTCCTGCCCGGGGGCTTGGGAGCACTCGCCGCGGGCGTGGGCGCGGCCCTGGCGGACCTGATTTTGGGCTGGGCCATCTACGCCCCGGTGACGCTGATCATCAAGGGGCTCACGGCGCTGCTCGCCGGCTTGGCCTTGCAGCGCGTCCAAAAAGGAGCCATCCCCCTGGCCCTGCTCTGCTGCCTCCTGGTCCCCCTGGGCTACTTCCTCTATGAGACCATCCTGCTCACCGCCCCCGTGGCCGCGGTGAACATCCTCCCCAACGCCCTTCAGGCGGTCCTCGGCGCCGCCCTCGGCACCCTGGTGGGAAAGCACCTGAAGGCGGTCATCAAAAAGAAGAACTGAATCAAAGCCCTTTCCTGGCGAGCCATGTTGCGACGGGCCACGGCTACAGGACAGCGATGAGGGACCATGGATGACAAGGCAATAGATTGCGGCTATCGGAACGGGATACTATCCGGCCGACAGCCGCAATTATCCATATCACTAGCGCGTTGATAACGAGGTCCCGTTATACAGCGCATTTCGGAACGTGTGCGCAGGTTGGAGACAAGACGACCCATACGATCAAAATTATACCAGCAGGCAGAAAAAGGGCCTTGACAAAGGCGCGGGGACCTGCTATACTGCGTGCTATGTTGTTTGTATATAATATATTAACTTGGAAAACACCAAGGCGGGACACAGAGAAAGCGTGCCTGACAGGGCACAGGAGCGATGAACGCAAGGGCGTCCGTCCGTAGGGGAAACTCCCCTCGGATGGGCGCCCTTCTCTTTAGAAGGAAAGCGGAAAGGAGTTGACAATGAAGCACATTTTTGTGACCGGCGGCGTGGTCTCAGGCCTGGGGAAGGGCATCACGGCGGCCTCCCTGGGGCGGCTGCTGAAGGCGCGGGGATACCGGGTGGCGGCCCAGAAGCTGGACCCCTACATCAACGTGGACCCGGGCACCATGAGCCCCTATCAGCATGGGGAGGTGTACGTGACCGCGGACGGGGCGGAGACCGATCTCGATCTCGGCCACTACGAGCGGTTCATCGACGAGGACTTGAACCGGTACTCCAATTTGACCACCGGCAAGGTCTATGCCAACGTCCTTCGGCGGGAGCGCCAGGGCGGGTATCTGGGCAAGACCGTCCAGACCATCCCCCACATCACCGACGAGATCAAGCGCTTCATCTACCGGGTGGGTGAGCACAGCGACGCGGACATCGTCATCACGGAGATCGGCGGCACCATCGGCGACATCGAGAGCCAGCCCTTCTTGGAGGCCATCCGCCAGGTGGGCCGGGAGGTGGGCCGCAACAACGCCCTCTACATCCACGTGACGTTGGTGCCCTACCTGAAGGCCAGCGGCGAGCATAAGTCGAAGCCCACCCAGCACTCCGTAAAGGAGCTCCAGGGCATGGGCATCTTCCCGGACATCATCGTGCTCCGCACCGACGAACCCATTCTGGATGAAAGCATCTTCGACAAGATCGCCAACTTCTGCAACGTAGATCGGGAGGCGGTCATCGAAAATCTGACCCTGCCCGTGCTCTACGAGGCCCCTCTGTACTTGGAGCAGGCGCATTTCTCCGAGATCGTCTGCCGAAAACTGGACTTGCCTCTCCGGGACATCGACCTCTCCTCCTGGCGGGCGATGGTGGACCGCATCCATGCCTCCGATCGGGAGGTGACCATCGCCCTGGTGGGCAAGTATACCCAGCTCCACGACGCTTATCTCTCCATCGTGGAGGCCCTACACCACGCCGGGTACGCCCGGGGCGTCCAAGTCCGCATCCGCTGGATCGACTCGGAAGCCTTCGCCCCGACGGACCTGGCGGGTGTGGACGGGGTGCTGGTGCCCGGCGGCTTCGGCAGCCGGGGCATCGAGGGCATGATCCAGGCGGTCCGCTGCGCCCGGACGGGAAATCTCCCGTATCTGGGCATATGCTTAGGCATGCAGGTCATGTGCATCGAGTACGCCCGGAACGTGGTGGGCTGGGCGGATGCTAACTCCGGGGAGTTCGATCCGGAGAGTCAACACAAGGTCATCGACTTCATGCCAGGCCAAAGTGATGAGGTGGACAAGGGCGGCACCCTCCGGCTGGGGAGCTACCCCTGCGCGGTCCAGCCCGGCACTACCTTATATAAGTATTACGCCCTGGATGCCATCGCGGAGCGGCATCGGCACCGGTACGAGCTCAACAACGAATTCCGACAGCAGCTTTTGGACGCCGGGCTCACCTTCTCCGGCCTGTCCCCCGACGGGCGGTTGGTGGAGGCGGCGGAGCTCACGGACCGCCCCTTCTTTGTAGGGGTCCAGTACCATCCCGAATTCAAGAGCCGGCCTACCAAGCCCCATCCCCTGTTCCTGGGCCTGGTGGAAGCGGCCCAGGACCATGCCCTGAACGCGAAATAAGAAAGGAGCATCCCCATGAAATACACCAAGGAAGACATCGTCCGCATCGTCAATGAGGAGGATATCGAGTTCATCCGCCTCCAGTTCACCGACATCTTCGGCCAGCTCAAGAACGTGGCCGTGACCAGCTCCCAGATCGAGAAGGTGGTCAGCGATCAGATCATGATCGACGGCAGCTCCATCGAGGGCTTCACCCGCATCCACGAGAGCGATCAGTACCTGCATCCGGACCTTTCCACCTTTGCGGTGCTGCCCTGGATGCCCGCCACCCGGAAGACAGCCCGGCTCATCTGCAACGTGTACAACCCGGACGGCACCCCCTTCGTGGGCGACCCACGGTACGTGCTTAGGCGGGCCCTCGCGCGGGCGGAGAAGCTGGGCTATACCTTCAACGTGGGGCCGGAGATGGAGTTCTTCCTCTTCGAGGCCGACGAGAAGGGGCTCCCCACCACCCGGACCGCCGACGCCGCCAGCTACTTCGACATGGCCCCCATCGATCACGGCGGGGACGTGCGGCGGGAGATCTGCCTGATGCTGGAGGAGATGGGCTTTGAGATCGAGGCGAGCCACCACGAGGTAGCCGAGGGCCAGCACGAGATCGACTTCAAGTACGCCGACGCCCTGACCGCCGCCGACAACATCAGCACCTTCCGCATGGCGGTGAAGACCATCGCCCAGGCCCACGGCTTCCACGCCACCTTCATGCCCAAGCCCGTCTTCGGCATCAACGGCAGCGGCATGCACGTGAACATGTCCCTCTCTAAGGACGGCAAGAACATCTTCTTCGATCCCCAAGGGGAGCGGGGCCTCTCCAAGGAAGCCTACAGCTTCATCGCCGGCATTTTGGAGCACGTGCGCCACTTTGCCGCCATCACCAACCCCCTGGTGAACTCCTACAAGCGATTGGTCCCCGGCTACGAGGCCCCCTGCTACCTCGCCTGGAGCGCGTCCAACCGGTCCGCCCTGATCCGCATCCCCGCCGCCCGGGGCAACAGCACCCGGGTGGAGCTCCGCTGCCCCGACCCCGCCTGCAACCCGTATCTGGCGCTGGCCGTGTGCCTCACGGCGGGCCTGGACGGCATCGAGAAGGGCCTCACGCCCCCGGCGGAAATCACAGAAAACATCTACACCATGACCGAAAAGGAGCGCAAAGCCCACGGCATCGCCAGCCTCCCCGGAAATCTGCTGGAGGCCGTAGAGCTGCTGGAGCAAGATAAACTCATCACCGACGCCCTGGGCGAGCATGTGTTCAGAAGCTACGTCTCCGGCAAGCGGGCCGAGTGGGACGAATACAGGACCCGAGTCACCGACTGGGAGACCCGGCGGTACATGATCGTGTACTGACGATCCAGCGGGTCAACGGAGGGAGCGCTATGCGGTTCACCAAGATGCAGGGCCTGGGCAACGACTTTTTGCTCATCTACGGCCAGGTCCCCCAGGATGCTTCATCCCTGTGCCGGCGGCTGTGCGATCGCCACTTCGGCGTGGGGGCGGACGGCGTGATCTTCGTCTCTCCCGCCTGGGCCGCCGACTGTCGCATGCGCGTCTTCAACATCGACGGCAGCGAAGCTCGCATGTGCGGCAACGGCATCCGCTGCGTGGGCAAGTACCTCTATGACCGGGGCCTGGTCCGAAGGGAGCGGATGACCGTGGAGACCCTCTCCGGTGTGAAGACCCTCCGGCTCACCCTGAAGGGGGACCGGGTGGAGATGGTCTCGGTGGACATGGGCCAAGCCGTCTTAGAGCAACGGGACCTGCCCCTGCCCGCGGGCATGGGCACGGGGACGGTGATCTCGGTGGGGAATCCCCATGTGGTGGTCTTTACCCCGAACGTGGAGGATTTGCCCCTGTATCTCTGGGGGCCCCGGATCGAGCACGACGAGCGGTTCCCTGACGGCGTCAACGCCGAGTTCGTCCAGGTCCTGTCCCCCGAAAAGCTGCGCATGCGGGTCTGGGAGCGGGGCTGCGGCGTCACCCTGGCTTGCGGCACGGGGGCCTGCGCCTCCGCCTTTGCGGCGATGCAGCGGGGCATCTGCGCCCCGGGCAGGCCCATCGAGGCGGTTTTGGACGGCGGGAGCCTGTTCATCACCGTGGACCAGAGGGGCGGCGTGTCCATGGAGGGGCCTGCCGTGACCCTGTTTCAGGGGGAGACGGACCTATGAAGATCAACACCGCGTACGGGGCGCTGCCGCCCGCCTTCTTCTTCACCGAGATCGGGGCCCGGGTGAGCGCGTATCAGGCCGCCCATCCCGATCAACAGCTGCTGCGGCTGGGGGTGGGGGACGTGACGGGCCCCCTTTCTCCCGTCGTCATCGAGGCCTTGCACCGGGCCGTCAGCGAGCAGGCCAGCGCCGAGACCTTCCACGGGTATCTGCCCGAGACCGGCACGGCTTTTCTAAAGGCGGCCGTGGCGGCCTACTACCGGCAGCGGGGCGTGGACCTTGCCCCCCAGGAGATCTTCATCTCCAGCGGCGCCGCGGACGATCTGGGCGCCGTGGGCAACCTGTTCTCCGCGGACGCCCGGGTGCTGGTGGCGGAGCCCGCCTACCCCGCCTATGTGGACACCAGCCGCATGGCGGGCCGAACGATCGTCCATCTTCGGGGGACCCGGGAGAACGGCTTTCTGCCCCTGCCCGCTGACGAGATGGATGCCGACCTCATCTACCTTTGCTCCCCCAACAACCCCACGGGCACGGCCTACACCCGCGCCCAGCTCCAACGGTGGGTGGACTGGGCCAACGCCCGCCAGGCGGTGATCGTCTTCGACGCCGCCTATGAAGCCTTCATCCAGGACGAGGACGTGCCCCACAGCATCTATGAGCTCCCGGGGGCCAAGACCTGTGCCATCGAGATCTGCTCCCTGTCCAAGACGGCGGGGTTCACGGGCATGCGCCTGGGCTATACCGTGGAGCCGGAGGCCCTGGTGCGGGAGGACTGCTCCCTGCATGACATGTGGACGCAGGATCGGACCACCCGGACCAATGGCGTAAGCTACGTGCTGCAGCGGGCGGGGGAGGCGGCCCTATCCCCAGCGGGCCAGCGGTACAGCCGGGAGAGCATCGCCGTCTATCAGGAGAACGGGCGCATCCTGTCGGAAGCGCTCAAGGCGGCGGGCGTCTGGTTCACCGGCGGGCGCAATGCCCCCTACCTGTGGCTCCCCTGTCCAGAGGGCATGAGCGGCTGGGCGTTCTTTGATCATTTGCTCCGCGAGGCCCAAATCATCGTCACCCCCGGGGAGGGGTTCGGCCCCGGCGGTGCGGATCACGTGCGCCTGTCCTGCTTCGGCAGCCCGGCGGACACAGAGGCGGCGGCCGAAAGGCTCTTGACGATTTTGAAAAACGGGATATAGTATGGTTTTGTTCCTTTTTCTCTTCTCCTGAAGAGAAAAAGGAACCGTAAAAGAGAAGCCGAGGAGATGTTCCGACTTCGATCCGGAACAGCTTGTTCGGCGGAAGCTTTACGACACCCATAGGCTTTTCTTTTTTGGCTCTTTTTTCTTTTCTCCTGAAAAGAAAAAAGAGCACAGAAAAACAGAAAAAACAGAAAGAAGTAGTAAAATATGTGCGGCATCGTAGGATTCACCGGCCACCAGGCGGCGGCCCCTCTTCTGCTCAACGGATTGAGCATGTTGGAGTATCGGGGGTATGATTCCGCCGGGCTGGCTGTGCGGGACGGCACCGCGCCCACGGCGGTGGTGAAGGCCACCGGCAAGCTCAAGAACCTGGTGGAGAAGACGGACGCCGGCCGGTCCCTGCCCGGCTGCTGCGGCATCGGCCACACCCGCTGGGCCACCCACGGGGAGCCCAGCCAGACCAACGCCCACCCCCATATCAGCGCCAACGACATGGACGAGATGGGCTCCGAGGTGGTGGGCGTCCACAACGGCATCATCGAGAACTACGCCGAGATCAAGCAGAAGCTCCTGAAGAACGGCTACCGCTTCTACAGCGGCACCGACACCGAGGTAGCCATCAAGCTGGTGGACTACTATTATAATAAGTACCACATCGGGCCCATCGACGCCATCAACCGCATGATGGTCCGGGTCCGGGGCAGCTACGCCCTGGCCCTCATGTTCCGGGACTACCCCGGCGAGATCTACGCCGCCCGCAAGGACAGCCCCCTGGTCATCGGCGTCGCCGACGGGGAGACCTTCCTCGCCTCCGACGTGCCCGCCCTTTTGCAGCACACCCGGGACGTATACTACATCGACAACCATCAGTCCGCCCGGCTCCTGCCTGGCGAAGCCCATTTCTTCGACCTGAACGGGGACGAGGTGCAGCTCCCCCTGACCCATGTGACCTGGAGCGCCGAGGCGGCCCAGAAGGGCGGCTACAAGCACTTCATGATCAAGGAGATCCACGAGCAGCCTCGGGCCGTCCGGGACACCCTGAACAGCCTCGTCCGCGACGGGCGGGTGGACCTCTCCGCCGCGGGCATCTCGGGGTCGCAGCTGTCCACCGTCCAAAGTATTGAGATCGTGGCCTGCGGCTCCGCCTGGCACGTGGGCGTGGCGGCCCAGTACGTGATCGAGGACCTGTGTGAGGTGCCCGTGCGGGTGGAGCTCGCCAGCGAGTTTCGGTACCGGAAGCGCCTCTTGAGCCCCGGATCCCTGGTGATCGTGATCTCCCAGTCCGGGGAGACAGCGGACAGCCTGGCCGCCCTCCGGGCCGCGAAAGCCATGGGCGTGCCCACCTTGGCGGTGGTGAACGTAGTTGGCTCCTCCATCGCCCGGGAGGCAGACCACGTGCTCTATACCCTGGCGGGGCCGGAGATCGCCGTGGCCACCACCAAAGCCTACAGCGCCCAGCTCAGTGCCCTCTACGCCTTCGCGGTGGAGCTGGCTTCGGTAAAGGGGAAACTGGATCCCGAGCAATACGCCGCCCTGATCGGCGAGCTCCTGTCCCTGCCTGACAAGATGACTGCGGCTCTGCAGGACAAGGAGCGCATCCAGTGGTTCGCGTCCCGCCATGCCAACGCCCGGGACGTCTTCTTCATCGGCCGGGGCCTCGATTACGCCATCTGCCTGGAGGGGAGCCTGAAGATGAAGGAGATCTCCTACATCCACAGCGAAGCCTACGCCGCCGGGGAGCTGAAGCACGGCACCATCAGCCTGGTGGAGGACGGCACCCTGATCGTGGGCGCTTTGACCCAGAAGGCCGTGCTGGAAAAGACCGTCAGCAACATGGCCGAGTGCCGGGCCCGGGGCGCGTATCTCATCGGCCTGGCCGGAGAAGAAAGCCGGGAGGTGAGCTCCTTCGCCGATTTCTCCATCTTCGTGCCCGAGACAGACCCCCATTTCATGGGGAGCCTGGCCATCATCCCCCTGCAGTTTTTAGCCTACTACACCAGCGTGTCCAAAGGCCTGGACGTGGATAAGCCCCGGAATTTGGCCAAGAGCGTCACGGTGGAATAAAGAAAGGAAGGAACTATGGAACAGGAGACCATCCTCATCCTCGATTTCGGCGGCCAGTATAAGCAGCTCATCGCCCGCCGCGTGCGGGAGTGCCGCGTGTACTCGGAGATCCTGCCCCACACCACCCCCATCGAAGCGCTGCGGGCCCGGGCCCCCCGGGGGATCATCCTCACCGGCGGCCCCAACAGCGTCTACGATCCTGCCTCGCCCCTCTGCTCCCCCGAGCTCTTCGCCCTGGGCGTCCCGGTGCTGGGCATCTGCTACGGGGCCCAGCTCATGGCCCACGTCCTGGGCGGGCAGGTGGCCCCGGCAGATACCTCCGAATACGGTGGGACGGACCTTTGCATCGACCGGGCCGATTCGCCCTTGTTGGCGGACGTGCCGCCTCAAACCACCTGCTGGATGAGCCACACGGATAGGATCATGGCGGTGCCGCCCGGGTTCGCAGTGACGGCCCACACGCCGGACTGCCCCGTGGCCGCCATGGAGGATGGGGCGAGAAAGCTGTATGCGGTGCAGTTCCATCCCGAGGTGGCCCATACCCCCGAGGGCGCCGCTATGCTCCGCCGGTTCGTCCGGGAGGTGTGCGGCTGTCAGGGGACCTGGCAGATGGCCTCCTTCGTGGAGGAGCAGGTGAAGGCCCTGCGGGCACAGATCGGCACCAAGCGGGTCCTGCTGGCCCTGTCCGGGGGTGTGGATTCCTCCGTGACCGCCGCCCTCCTGTCCCGGGCGGTGGGCAAGCAACTCACCTGCGTGTTCGTGGACCACGGTCTGCTGCGCAAAAACGAGGGCGAACAGGTGAAGGCCATCTTCGGCCCCGGCGGCGGCTTCGATCTGGATTTCGTGGGCGTGGACGCCCGGGCGCGGTTCTTCGCCGCCCTGCAGGGGGTCACCGATCCCGAGCGGAAGCGGAAGATCATCGGGGAACAGTTCATCCACACCTTCGAGGAAACGGCCAACGGTCTGGGAGAGATCCACTTCTTCGCCCAGGGCACCATCTACCCCGACGTGGTGGAATCCGGCGCGGGCAGCGACGGGGCCGTGATCAAGTCCCACCATAACGTGGGCGGCCTCCCCAAGGGCATCCGCTTCGAGGGGATCGTGGAGCCCCTGCGGATGCTGTTCAAGGACGAGGTCCGCCAGCTGGGCCTGGAGCTGGGACTGCCCCGGGCGCTGGTCTATCGGCAGCCCTTCCCCGGCCCTGGCCTGGGGGTGCGCATCGTCGGCGAGGTCACGCCTGAAAAGGTCTGTATGGTCCAGGAGGCGGACGCCATCTTTCAGGAGGAGCTGCAGCGCTTCGGCATCGACACCGGCGCGGGCCAGTTCTTCGCCGCCCTCACCAACCTTAGATCCGTGGGCGTCATGGGCGACCACCGCACCTACGAGTACGCCGTGGCCCTGCGTGCCGTGCTGACCTCCGACTACATGACCGCCACCGCCGCCCGGCTGCCCTACGACCTGCTGGACACCTGCATGACCCGCATCGTGAACACGGTCCCCGGCGTCAATCGGGTCCTCTACGACCTCACCAGCAAGCCTCCCGCCACCATCGAGCTCGAATAGGCGACGACGTTCCCTTAAGCCGCAGGCCAACCACATGGCGCTGAACAGAAAAAGTCGTAAAATTTTCCAAAAAGGTATTGACCTTGCACTGCGCTATAATGGTTAACTGTCCTCAGAAAGGAGGCAAGCGATATGACCATACAGGCTTTTGCCAGACTGTGCGGCTGCAACCCACAAACGCTGCGATACTATGATCGGGTGGACCTGCTCAAGCCCAGCCGGGTGGACCGGTTCTCCGGCTACCGGTACTATGACGAGGAGCAGGCGCTCCTGTTCGTGAAGATCAAAAACCTGCAGGCCGCCGGGTTCGCCATCGAGGAGATCAAGGGGCTGCTGGACGCGGACGACGAGGCGATCTACCAGGCGTTCGATCGGAAAATCGCCGAGCAGCAGGCAAGGCTCGAGACCATGAAAGAAATACAGCGGTCCTATCGCAGCGAAATGACTACTATGAGACAGACCATCGAGGACATCCGCAAGGCCATGACCGCCTTCGACCCCACCGCCGAGTTCGGCATCGACAGGGGCCAATACGACGGCATCTGCGCCAAGGTGGACGAGCTGCTCACCACCGCCATGGACTCCGGCTGCTTCCGCGACTTCAGCTACAGCGAGGAGCGGCACGCCCCCGAGCCCCTGCCCAAGGTGCTGAAGGACCCCGCCTACCGGACCGTCTACGAGAAGCACGGCTGGCAGCACGTGAAGGACTTCTTCGACGAGTTCGCCGTCTTGGAGGACGGGGGCGACTACCACCTGGTCTTCGCCCTGACCCCGGACAAGCCCAACCACACGGCCTTTTCCACCACGGTGCTGAACCTGCTGCTGGCAGCGAACCCGGGCAAGAAGCGCTCCCTGGGCTGCGACACCGCGGACACCCAGGACGGGCAGAACCATTTCTGGCTGCTGAAGCGGATCTATTGAGAACGCTGCTCCCACCTTCCGGATAGTGGCAAACGGCAAACTATCCCTCCAAAAAAGCAAGTATGCCCCGGGCGATAGCATGAGCTATCGCTTTTTGGTACGCTTCATCCTGCAGCAGGCGCTCCTCCTCCGCGTGGCTCAAAAAGCCGCACTCCACCAGCACCGCGGGGCAGGCGGGGACGCGGGTCACGAAGTTGTTGCCCGGGTTCGCCAGCCGGGATTTCAGGCTGAGGGCTTCGGTCAGGCTGTCGATGACGCAGGTGGCCAGGGCCTGGCCTGCTGCCGCCCCCGCCTGGTAGTAGGCCATAGGTCCCCGGACCCGCCGGTCGGAGAACTTGTTCATGTGGATGGACACCGCCGCGTCCGCCCCCTCGGTGAGCAGCAGCTGTCCCCGCCGGGCCATGTCCGCCCGCTTGGTGTCCCCCAGGGCGCCCCCGTCTGTCCTGGTCATGAGCACCCGGGCGCCGGCGTCCTCCAGAGCTGCCTGCACCAGCAGCGCCACCTGGAGGTTGAGCTCGCTCTCCTTCACCCCCGTGTCCACCCCGGAGGCCCCCGCGTCGAAGCCCCCGTGGCCCGCGTCCAGGATCACATACCACCGGGGCGGCGTGGGCAAAGGTTCCCGTACGACGGGCGCTGCCGCGGGCCGGGCGCAGCCTGCCAGCACGCACAACAGCAACAAAAAAAGCCTGTTCCTCACAGGCTCATTGTATGCGTGCGTTTCGGTTATATTTCCGCCACCAGCCGGGGCACGAACTGGAGATAGTCCGCCGAAACTAGCCGGTACGCCGTCCCCTCGTAAGCCCCCTCGAAGCCGCCCAGGCAGGACCGGCCGTGCAGGTGGCCGTAGACGCAGTGGTCCACCCCGTGGCCGGTCAGGAGCCTGGCAAAGTCCGTGGGCTCCCCCTTCTCGTTGAAGGGCGGGTAGTGGAGCATGAAGAGCCTGGGCCGCCCGGCTTGGGCGTCCATGGCCCCCAGGGACAGGCTCAGCCGCAGTTTCTCCCGCTCGAAGATCTTCCGATCCTTGCTCTCGGAGAAATCGGGGTTCAGGGGCGTGTTCCAGCCCCGGGTGCCGCCGATGATCACGTCGCCCCAGAGGAGGGCGTTGTTCTGCACCGCCTTCAGGGACGGGGGCAGGATGCTCTGGACCTTGCTGTAGCCGGTCCACCAGTAGTCGTGGTTCCCTCGCAGCAGCACCTTGGTCCCCTTGAGCTGATGGATGAATCGGAGGTCCGCCTCCGCTTCCTCCAGACGCAACCCCCAGCTGATGTCGCCGGGGACCAGCACCAGGTCCGCTTCGCCCACCGTGTCCTGCCAGCCCTCCCGAAGCCTGGTCACGTGGTTCGCCCATCCCGGCCCGAATACGTCCATGGCCTTGTTCTCCACGGACAGGGAAAGGTGCAGATCACCGATGGCAAAGATGCGGGGCATGACTACCTCTTATTCCTCTTCGCTGTCTTCGTCGTCTATATCCTCTTCCAGCGGCATATCCGCCTCATCGGCCCGAAGCTTGTCGGCCATGAGCTCCAGCTCGGCCTCTCGCTTCTGCTCCCGCAGGCACTCCTCGCACAGGTCGTGGCCCTTCACCGCGGGCGCTTCGCCGCAGTTGGAGCACATGACCACCTCTTCCTCCTCCACGGGGGCGGGCTTCTTCCGCTTCATGGCGGAGGCGCACACGTGGCAGATGGTTTCGCCGGGTTTGAGGTAATTCAGTTCACACTTGGGGCATTTCCGTAACGCCATAGTTTTCTCTCCCTGGGTAGTTCTCGAACCATAGTATGCGTTCTTGTTATGGTTCTGTCAAGGGCTCCGCCTCATTTTCTTTTGAGGAAGGCAGCTTTTCCGAAACGATGCTGTCCAGCCTGTCCAAAAGGGCCTGCCGGCCCTCGCCGGTCTCGCTGGAGAAGGGCAGCCCCCAGGGGGGCGCCCCCACCAGCTTGGCGTTCTGGTTGGCCGATGGCTGGCGCTTCGACTTGGAGACCTTGTCCGCCTTGGTGGCCACGATGGTGAAGGGGATGCCGTAATAGAGGAGGAACTGGAACATCTGCCTGTCCTCACCCGTGGGCTCGTGGCGGATGTCCAACAGCAACAGCAGGTGGTCCACCCGGCCGGAGGTGAGATAGCTCTCCATGAGCTTGCCCCAGCTCTCCCGCTCGCCCCGGCTCCGCTGGGCGAAGCCGTACCCCGGCAGGTCCACCAGGTAGAAGCTGTCGTTGACGAGGTAATAGTTGACCAGCCGGGTCTTCCCCGGGGCGGCGCTGATGCGGGCCAGCTTTCCGTTGCCCGTGAGGCAGTTGATGAGGCTCGATTTGCCCACGTTGCTCCGGCCCACCAAAGCGATCTCCGCCGCCCGCTTCTCCGGGTAGCCGCCGCCCTGGCCCACGCTGGTCACGAAGGCCGCTTTTTTGATGCGAAAGGGTTCCATATCGTGCTCCTTTTGGTCCTGATGTGAGTATAGCGGGGATAGAAGGAGATTGCAACTTTCTTTTGTCGCTTTTTCTTTTCGATGAAAAGAAAAAGCGACGGAAAAAGAAAAGCACAAATGGGATAATGGGTCAGGCACGTACACCATACATCCCAGTCAAAGTTCTTTTGCGGCCCTTTTCTTTCAAGAAAAGGGCTGAAAGCTTTCGATCATACCTATATTAACACTTTGTTTCATTGCCATACCCATAGGACGATGGTATGCTTTTATCATCAAAAATTGGGTGTTTATGCCCGTGAAAGGAAACGCTATGGGTTTGTTCTCCTCCTCCGACATCGGGGTGGACTTGGGCACCGCCTATTCCCTCATCTATGTGCGGGGCAAGGGCATCGTCCTTCGGCAGCCCTCCGTGGTGGCCGTGGAGCGCGGCAGCGGCAAGATGGCCGCCCTGGGCGAAAAGGCCAAGGAGATGCTGGGCCGGGCCCCGGACGACCAGCTGGTCTTCCGGCCCATGCAGGACGGGGTCATCGCCAACCTGGACGCCACGGAGCGCATGCTCTCCGCCTTCTTCCAGGAGGTGGTGGGCAGCCGCATCTTCTTCAAGCCCCGGGCCGTCATCGCCGTGCCCAGCCAGGCC
>CACWJZ010000026.1 GCA_902761365.1 uncultured Eubacteriales bacterium
GCGGGTGGTGGACCGGGGGGACATCGCCGTCCTCTACCCCGAGGCCCGGTACTCCCTCTGCGGCACCACGGCGGTGCTGCCGGAATCCCTGGGGAAGCTGTGCAAGCTCCTGAAGGTGCCGGTGGTGACGCTCATGTGTCACGGCCACCATGTGAACTCTCCCTTTTGGAACCTGCATGACAGAGGCGTGAAGCCCACCGAGGCGGAGATGACCTGCCTGCTCACCAAAGAGGATTTGGAGAAGGCCACCGTGGACGAGGTCAACGCGGCCATCGTCCGCGCCTTCCAATACGACGACTTCGCCTGGCAGAAGGCGCGGGGCATTCGCATCACCTACGAGGGCCGGGCCGAGGGGCTCCACAAGGTCCTCTACCAGTGCCCCCACTGCGGCGCGGAGTCCAGGATGAACACCAAGGGCACCCGCCTCTTCTGCGAGAGCTGCGGGAAACAATGGGAGATGGACGAGCTAAGTGAGCTCCACGCGGTGGAAGGGGAGACCGAGTTTTCCCACATCCCCGACTGGTACGAGTGGGAGCGCTCGAACGTCCGCCGGGAGGTGGAAGAGGGGACCTATGCCTTCACCTGCCAGGCCCGGGTGGACGCCCTGCCCAACGCCAAGGGGTATATGGATCTCGGGACGGCCACCCTCACCCACGACATGACCGGCTTCACCGTGGACGGGACCTACCAGGGGGAGGCCTACCACGTCCACATCCCCGCGGCCTCCCAGTATTCCGTTCATATCGAGTACGAATACCTGGGCAAGTACGGGGACTGCGTGGATCTGAACACGGACAGGGACACCCTGTACGTCTATCCCAAGGACTGCCGCTTTGCCGTGACCAAGATGGCCTTAGCCACGGAGGAGCTGTATGAGATGTATGCGCGACAGCGCCAAACCGCGGAAAGGGAGGCCTGACATGGGCGAGCTGGAAAAACGCATCCTGGGGGATCCCCGGCGGGGCATGGACCGGATACAGGACCTGCTGCCGGCGGATTTCTGCACCCAGGCGGGGCAGTTCGTGCTCACCTGGCCCCGGGGCCGGGTGTTGCTGGTCACTGGCTTCTACGTGGACGGCCAGGGCGAGACCGATGGCCCGCCGGGGACCAGGCTCCTGTTCGACGCCCTGTCTCGGCTGGGTTTTGCACCCCTGGTGGTGACGGACCCCTTCTGTGCCGCCTATTTCACGGCGGCGGGCCTGCCCTTCGTGACCTTCGGTCCGGAGGCGGGGGAGGGGGAGCTGCTCTCTTTGCTGGAACGGGAGCAGCCCGTGGGCCTCATCGCCGTGGAGCGCTGCGGCCGGGCGGCGGACGGCCGGTACATCAATTCCCGGGGCGAGAGCATCGGCGCGCATATGGCGCCCCTGGACGGGCTGTTCCTTCGGTTCGACGGGCCCACCGTGGGCATCGGCGACGGGGGCAACGAGATCGGCATGGGCAACGTGGCGGCGGGCGTGGCGGAGCGGCTGGGCCTGGTCCCCTGCGCCGTGAAGACGGACCGGCTCATCATCGCCACCGTGTCCAACTGGGGCGCGTTGGGCCTGTGCGCGGCCCTGGGACAGCTGCCCTCCGAGGCGGAGCTTTTGGCGGCCTACGCCCTGTGCCCCCAGGTGGGGCTGCTGGACGGCATCACCTGTGAGCCCACCCTCAGCGAGGACGGGTTCCCGGTGGCATACGTGCAGAGACTGCGGAACGATTTGGAGAGATTGACATGAACGAGCACGCGGGACACAGGGCCCGGCTCCGGGAGAGCTATAGGGAGAAGGGCATCGAGGGCATGGCGGACCACCAGGTCCTGGAGCTGCTGCTGACCTACGCCCTGCCGCGGGTGGACGTGAACCCCCTGGCCCACCGGCTGTTGGACCGGTTCGGCTCCCTCAATGAGGTGCTCTCGGCCCGGCCCGACCAGCTTCAGCAGGTCCAGGGCGTGGGGGAGTCCGCCGCGGTGTTTCTGAGCCTGCTCGGCCAGGTGGACCGGCGGATGCTCCTGCAGCGGTTCTCCGGCCATACTAAGCGGCCCATCCTGGGCACGCCCTCCACCTTAGGCGGCTACATGCTGGCCCTGGGCCTGCAGGACCGGTACGAGACGCTGCGGCTGGTCTGCCTCAATAAGAAGTATGAACTCATCTACGAGGGTGTCGTCTCCTCCGGGTCCCTCACCGAGGTGTTGGCGGACCCACGGCCCGTTCTGGAGACGGCCCTGGTCCACAAGGCCTGCTTTATCGCCCTCAGCCACAACCACCCCTCGGGGGATCTGACCCCCTCCCGGGAGGACGAGGCGGCGGCGCTGCGCATCGAGACCGCGGCGGAGGCCGTGGGCATCGGGGTCCTGGACCAGTTCATACTGGGCCGTGACGCCCTGTACAGCTTCCGCAGCCAGCGGGTCCTGCTCTTTTCCGCCCCCGACCTGGTCACGGACATGACCCTGGGGGAGTACGGCCAGCGGGGCAGGGGATCATGAGCACGGGTGCCTGGGGAAAGCGAGCGGGCTGGCTCCTTGTCTGCCTGCTGTTGCTGCTTTCGCCTCTGCCGGCCATGGCGGATTCAGAGGAGCCTGTGGCGGAGGAGCTGACGGGCCGATGTACCTTAACGTGGATCGGCGCGGAGCCGAAGCGGGCCTACAACCTGACGGACGGGCGGATCAACACCTCCTGCCATATGAAAGCGGACGACGGGCTGATCGTGACGGTCGACGAGGACATGGGCACCCTGATTCTGCGGTTCTATCAACAGGAGAACGCCTTTTTGCTGCTGGAACGGGGGGACGAGGGACAGCTTCTGCGTATGCGGGCACTGCGGACCGCCGTCTGCCTGACCGTTCCCCTGCAAACGGGCTGCCGTCAGGTGCAGCTCCTGGCCCTGCGGGAGGAACTGCGCATCTGTGAGGCGGCGATCTACGGCCCCGGGCCCCTGCCGGAGGACGTGCCCCATCCTACCGCACCTCTTGAAAAAACGGATTTTCTGCTGGTCGCCACCCATCCCGACGACGAATGGGTCTTTTTGGGCGGCGTATACCCCCTTTACGGAAGCGAGCGAGGCTATGCGGGCACCGTGGTCTACGTGACGCGGCCCACCTGGGAACGGGCCCAGGAGGCCGTCAACGGCCTGTGGATCGGCGGCGTCCGCACCCATCCCTTCCTCCTGGGGTTCCCGGACGTGCCTCAGGGCGCGTCACAGCGGGAGAGGGACACCTGTAAACGGGAGGACGTGACGCGGGAGCTGGTGCGGCTGTATCGACGCATCCGCCCCCTGGTGGTGGTCACCCAGGACCCGGATCACGGGGAATACGGCCACTGGCAGCATCGGCTCTCCGCCCATGCGGCCAGTGACGCTGTGCAGCTGGCGGCGGACCCGGCCTATGACCCCCCGTCGGCGGAACAGTACGGCACCTGGGCCGTGCAGAAGCTCTATCAGCACTTTGCCGAGGGCCTGAGCACCCTGGAGCTGGACGTGGACACGCCTCTGGCGAGCTATGGGGGACGGTCCGCCCTGGAGGTGGCCAAGGCCGCCTTCCAGGCCCACCGGACCCAGCTCCAAACGCCCTTCCGGCCCGGGTCAGCCAATCCCAAACGGGGCGACATCCGCCATTTCGGGCTCACCTGGTCCGCGGTGGGACCGGACACAGGGAACGACCTCTTCGAGCACCTTCTTGAGGCGGACCTGGCGGCCAACTGGAAGCCCACACCGCCGCCTCCCACGCCCACGCCCGTGCCAACGCCCACCGTGCCGCCCACGCCATCCCCCACACCCACCGTGCCGCCCACGCCGTCCCCGTCGCCCACGCCCACCCCATCGCCCGTGCCTACGGCGGTCCCCACGCCGTCGCCCACCGCTACCCCCTCCGCCTGGGATCGGGCGGAGGAAAAGGCCGTCTGGGCGGCGGACCACGCCGCGCCCCTGTCGGCGGGGATCGTGGTACTGCTGGCAGCGGCCGTGGCGGGAAAGCAGCTCGCTCGCGCCCACCATCGTCGTCGGCGGCTCCCGGCGGTACAGGACCGGGCGGAGCATCAGGAAGGAGAGACCCCATGAACACCCGCTATCCCATCATCCTGGTCCACGGCCTTGCCATGAAGGACACCTTTTTCCTGCGGTCCTGGGGGCGGATCGATCGCATCCTGCGCAGCCAGGGGTATACGGTATACAAGAGCAACGTGGATGGCTTCGGCACCGTGGAGGGGAACGCGGCCCAGCTCAAGGCGGAGATCGACGGCATCCTGCAGGAGACCGGCGCCGAGAAGGTGAATCTCATCGCCCATTCCAAAGGCGGTCTGGACGCCAAGTACATGATCCAGCAGCTGGACATGGCCCATAAGGTGGCCTCTCTGACCACCCTCTGCACCCCCCACCGGGGCACGCCCATCGCCTCCTTCATCCTGCGCTTCCCAACCTTCGCAGTGAAGTACGCGGCGTTCTGGGTGAACACCGCTTACCGGATGTTGGGCGACCGAGCCCCGGACAGCTTCACCGCCTGCCAGCAGCTCCAGCGCACCGAGGATCTGGCCCAGGAGACCATGAACGTGGGGCCGGGGGTCATGTGCCAGAGCTTCTCCGCCGCCATGCGGCCGGGGAGCGGGGACGCCGATTTCGTCATGACCGTGCCCCTGATCTTCTCCCGGTTTCTGGAGAAGGATAAGCTCACGGACGGCATGGTGCCCCAGGACTCTGCCATCTTCGGCACCTACCGGGGCGACTGTCTGGACGGGTCCGTGTCCCACACGGAGATCGTGGACTTCATGGTGCGGCACAGGAAGCGGGACAAGATCTACGCCTTCTACTCCACCCTGTGCGAGGAGCTGGTCCGGGCAGGGTTTTGATGTGGTAAATGACAAATGCGTATACAAAAGGGCGCACCCTCAAGGGTGCGCTCATTTCTGTTTTTGGCATCACCAGGCGTCCGCCAGGGTGAAGGTGTCCCGGGTCTCGTCCTTGTAATAGTTGTAGTCGTCGAACCAGGGGGAGTACGTGGTCACGTGGAGGGACCGGTCCAGGGGGTCGAAGGTCAGTATGCGCAGATACCCCAACCCCCATTTCTTGTCGTCCTGGAAGTTATAGAGGAGGGCGTTCACGGTGTGGCCGTCCTCGTAGGCCTTTTGCCAGCGGGCGGAGCCGTCGTTGTGACCGCAGAGGACCAGGCGGATGTTGGGGTAGGCTGAAAGGAGCTCCCGCTCCAGGTTCTTGCCCGTGCCGGTGAGGCCTCCTCTGTCCGTCAGGAAGCTGTGGACTAGGAGGATGACCGGATGGTCGGGATAGGTCTCCAGCACGGCCTTGACCCAGGGCAGGTAATGGCTGTCGGTCTGCCAGCCGATGCCCAGCAGCAAGAAGTCCTGACCGCCCGCCGTGAGGGTATCATACCAGCAGATCCCGTCCCGGTAGAGCTGGTCCCCCTCCTCGGCGGCGCAGAAGCCGTAGGAGAGGTAGGTCTTGTAGTCCGCCGTATCGGCCCCCACGTCGTGGTTCCCCGCCACGGACCACAGGGGGAGCTTGCCCTCGATGAGGCCGATGGCGGCCTTGGCGTTGTCCCAATGGCGGCGCTCGTTGCGGTTGTCCACCAGATCCCCGGTCATGACCACGCCCAGGGCGTTCTGCTCTTGGCAGCTGTTGGCAATGTAGGCGAAGATCTTGTTGAACACGCGGGGATTCCGATAGGCATAGACCTGGGTATCGCTGACCCAGTACAGGGAGAAGGGCGTGGGCACCGGCGTGGGCGAGGGCGTGGGCGTCGGGGTGGGCGTAGGCGTGGCGGTGGGCGTAGCCGTGGGCGTGGCCGTAGGCACGAGGGTGGGCTGGCCGGCGTTCTGGAGCCGGACCTCCACCTTCATCCGGGGCGAGGGGCCGCCCAGCTGCTCGCTGTTGGCGGGGGCGATGGCCGGTTGGGCGTCGCAGCGGAGCGCCGGCAGCGACAATGACACCAGGATGGTGAGGAGCAAAACGCGCAGGGAACGAAGCATGGATCGAAGGACCCCCTTTCTTTCTATGTGATCGGGGCAAAGCATAGCACACGAAAAAAAGGGAAGGATGGTTTCGTCAGAGGAAGTCAGGGTCGCCACAAAGAAGACAGAAAAGTTTCGTGGGACCCTGCCGCAGAGCCTGGAGATGCTTTTGCAGCGTTTCTCCACTTTTTTGCATTCCCCCCTTGTGCAACAGGGCAATTTGTGTCATAAATAAAAGAAGGGACTTCCCGAATTCTTTTCCAAAGGGGAATGGATCATGAAAGGCTTTTTCAACTGGCTGAACAAGACAAAGGTCTTCCGCGACCTGTCGCCGCAGGAGTTCTCCTGGGTGCTGTACGACGTGGGCAACTCGGCCTACACCATGCTGGCCTGCTCGCTGATCCCGATCTGGTTCAAAGAGCTGGCCATCGGCACCAACCCGGGGCAGATCACCGGCGACCAGGCCACGGCCTACTACTCCATCGCCATCTCGGTGGTGACGGTCATCGTGGCCCTGCTGGGGCCGATCCTGGGGGCGCTCGCGGACCGGAAGGAGTCCAAGAAGATCTTCTTCCAGACCACCGTGGCCGCCGGCGTCATCGGCTGCGTCCTCAACAGCTTTACCTGGAGCTGGATGCTGTTCCTCATCGTCTACGTGCTGACCAAGGTGTTCTACCAGGCCTCCCTGACCTTCTACGACTCCATGCTCAACGACGTGACCACCGAGGAGCGCATGGACGAGGTCTCCTCCTACGGCTACGCCTGGGGCTACATCGGCTCCTGCATCCCCTTCATCATCGCCATGGTGGCCTACATCCTGAGCGGCGGGCTGTCCGAGAGCCTGATGCTGTTCTCGCCCCTGGTGGGCAAGATCATCGGCTTCGGCGTCACGGCCATCTGGTGGCTGCTGGTCACCCTGCCCCTGATCCGGAACTACGAGCAGAAGAACTACGTGGAGCACACCCACACCACCGTGGGCCAGGTGTTCAAGAAGATCTTCGGCACCCTCAAGAAGATCGCCGTCCGGGACAAGAAGGTCCTCTTCTTCCTCATCGCCTTCTTCCTCTATATCGACGGCGTGGGAACCATCATCGACAACTGCATCAACATCGGCACGGATCTGGGCCTGCCCACCGTGGGCCAGGTGGTGTTCCTGCTGGCCACTCAGGTGGTGGCCTGGATCGGCTCCCTCGTCTTTGCCAAGCTTAGCAAGAAATATCACACGGTACCCCTGATCCTGGTCTGCATCGCGGGTTACTTCGCCGTCTGCCTCTACGCCCTGACCTTGAAGACCCTGCTGCACTTCGGCATCCTCGCTTTCGGCGTGGGCTGCTTCCAGGGCTCCATCCAGTCCCTGTCCCGGTCCTACTACTCCAAAATCATCCCGCCTGAGAACTCCGGCGAATACTTCGGCATCTACGACATCTTCTGCAAGGGCGCGTCCTTCCTGGGTTCGGCGGTAATCGCCTGGGTCAAGCTGGCGGGCGGCACCATCAACATCGCCGTGGCCTCCCTGGCCATCTTCTTCGCCCTGGGCTTCGTGTTCCTGATCCTCTCTTCCAAGCAAAAGAGCCTGAACAAGGCTTCCGACGAATGATTCCGTCTGTCGAAGCCGAAGGCTTCGCCAGGCGGAGGCTCCGCCTTCGCTCCGTGCGCGCGGCTGCACCGCGCGTAAGCAACAGAAAGGAAATGAAAAAATGTACACCTTTGAAGATAAGCTTTGTGAATACGCTCAGCTCCTGGTCCGGGTGGGCGTGAACGTGCAGAAGGGCCAGAATCTGGTCATCACCAGTCAGGTGGACCAGGCGCCCTTCGCCCGGCTCTGCTCCCAGGCGGCCTACGACGCCGGCGCGCGGCTGGTGGATATGGCCTGGTCCGACGACGCCATGAGCCGCATGAACTACCTGTATGCGGCGGACGACACCTTTGACGTGATCCCCGAGTACCGCATCCGGTTCAACACGGACTACGCCGAGGGCAACGCCTGCTTCCTGCACCTCATCTCCTCCGACCCGGAGAATCTGAAGGGCGTGGACCCCAGCCGCCTGGAGCGGGCCCAGCGGGCCTATGGCAAGTACATGAAGCGGTATCGGGAGCTGGGCATGGGGAGCTTCTTCCCCTGGAGCATCGGGGCGCTGGCGTCCCCCTCCTGGGCCAAGCGGGTGTTCCCGGACCTGCCCGCCGACGAGGCCGTGGCCGCCCTGTGGGAGAAGATCTTCATGGCCGTCCGGGTCACCGGCGACGGCACCGCCGTGGAGAAGTGGCAGCGGCATCAGGAGAATCTGCAGCACCACGTGGAGGTGTTGAACGGCTACGCCTTCGACCGGCTCCACTACTACAACGCCCTCGGCTCTGACTTCACCGTGGGCCTCTGCAAGGGCCACATTTGGTGCGCGGGCGGCGAGAAGACCCCCAAGGGCCAGTTCTTCATGCCCAACATGCCCACGGAGGAGGTGTTCACCGCCCCCGACCGGGCCCGCTGCGACGGCGTCATCTGCGCGGCCCTGCCCCTCAGCAAGGATGGGAACGTGATCCGGGACATCCGCTTCGTGGTGAAGGAGGGCAGGATCGTGGAGGCCACGGCGTCCACCGCGGAGGAGATATTGCAAAAGTCCATCGCCGTGGACGAGGGCGCGTCCCGCTTCGGGGAGGTGGCCCTGGTGCCCTACGATTCCCCCATCAGCAACGCCAAGACCCTCTTCTACAACACCCTTTTCGACGAGAACGCCGCCTGCCACCTGGCCTTTGGCGAGGCGTACCCCATGACCGTGGCGGGGGCCATGGACATGACCGAGACGGAGCGTTTGGCCGCGGGCCTCAACAAGTCCATCACCCATGTGGACTTCATGGTGGGCACCGCCGATCTGAGCATCGACGGCTACACCGCGGATGGCCGCTGCGTCCCCGTCTTTAGGAACGGCAACTTCGTCTTTTGATACCACAGACAACAGGAGGAAAAACAGGATGAAAAAGACCATTGCATTGATGTTGGCGCTGCTGATGCTGTGCACGGCGTCCGTGGCCCTGGCGGAGGAGGACGGGAAGCTGGAGCCCCTGTTCGCCACCGTGGGTGACGCCCTGGCAGCGGCGGGGGAGAATCCCATCGCCGGCGGCGAGGAAGGCTATTATGCCGTCATCACGGAGCAGGATGGGAAGTACTACCGCTCCGTGGCCGAGCTGGACGAGAAGGCCCAGGCGCTGGAGCAGGCCATCTGGGAAGCGGACATAGATCATATAGAGGAGGCCTTTGCGGCGCGGGATGAGTATCTCAAGACCCTGCCCATCGCCTACAGCGAGATGTTCACGGTCGAACCCATGACTGAAGCTGAGATGGACGACCTGGTGGGACAGACCATCGGGGAGCTCCGCGAGGCGGGCTATGAGGACCGGGAGAGCGGCACGGACGGGGGCGAGAACGAGGAGATGGTCATCGCCTACGTGCTGCAGATCGGCTTCTTCGAGTATCGCTGCGTGGTGGACGCGGACTTTGAAGCCTATGAGAAGGCCATGGAGGGCGAGCTGGACGACGGCGATTTCGTCGTTCAGGCCGTGCAGGTCCGGGGCATCGCCAGGGAGGCCTGCTTCAAGCGGTACCATGCGGACGGAACCATCGAAGAGCCCGAGGACCCCTTTGCGGGCCTGGACGAGCTCACCGCGGAGATCATGGACATGCTGCAGATGGCCATGGCCGGGGAGCAGGTCGATGTGGAGGCATTCTTTGCCGAGCTGAAGACGCTGTACCCGAACCTTGTGGATTCCATCGATTTCTATTGGGAGATGTTTAAGCTGGTCGGGATGGAGAAGCTGGCCTCCATGCTGACGCCCACCGAGTAAGGGCGCCCGCCACACCTTCCGACACACAAAGGCAACTGACTCACGCAAGGAGCCGGTTGCCTTTTTTGCATAGGGGTGATTGTTCTGAAGCCGTTCCCGCGGCGGATGGGCAAGGCATTGGCGAAAGCTTTCCTCTGCAGCGCGTGCACTGCGAGAGGGGAAGTGGGGATATGGGGATGCTTCGCAACCCCATGCTTGCGGTGGATGAGGTGTTTTCCCCCGGCCCGCCCCCCCTATTTTGTCATCCTGAGCGAGGGAGCGTACCGCAAGGTAGAAGAGTGCGTGAGGAACACAAGCGACCGAGTCAAAGGATCTCTGAGCGGCGCTGGACGTGGTGAGTTGCTTTCACGTGTATAAGCTTTTCCGTTCAGAGGTCCTTCGACTCGGCCTGCGGCCTCGCTCAGGATGACAAGCTTTTTTCGTTGGGGCGTGACGAGGCGCAGTGGTGTTTTGCGGCGAAGCCGCCTTTCCTATTTGTTAAGGAACCTTTAACTTTTTCGTATTTCTGCCCGACGGGGCGGGGGTTTCTTGAATTTGCCGCACCGTTCGCGTATAATAGTGCCAAACCAGCATTATGCGCAGGAGGGGCCAATGGAGCAGGACAGGAGAGTAACGTTTACCGTGAAGCACCCGGGCCGACTGGCCGTCGTCGTGGTCGTGTCCGTGGGCATCATCCTGCTGGCCGTGGCTTGGGCCCTGTTTTTGGGCAAGGTGACGCGGCAGGTGGCGGACCTGAGCGCCTATACCACCCTGACCCGCACGGGGGAGACCGTGACGGCGGTGCTGGACCTGGATAGCCTGCTCACGGAGCTGGAGCTCCCCAACCCCCGCACCGAGCCCAAGGCCGCCCGCAACGGGGCGGTGAAGGCCCTGCTGAACATGAAGCTGGAGCTGGCGTTCACCGAGGAGCCGGACGTGATGACCGTGACCGCGGACGTGAACGAGCGGGCCCTGCAGCGGCGGGGCATCGGCCTCAAGGCGCGGACCTGGACCGGCGCGGTGAAGGTGCTGCCCCGGACCACGGCCCAGGAGGAGGTCGTGGAGGCGCCCCCGGAGGTGGAGAAGCCCCGGACCGTGCTGGCGGAGGGGTATCTCACCTCCCTGCTGGACGAGGAGCTGAAGGGGCTGAACCTGAGAAAGGTGTGCGAGCAGGTGCACTTTGAGCGGGACCGGCTGGCAAAAGAGATATTTGGTAACAGCTATGTTGCCAAAAAGACGAATCTGTGGTTTATCGTATACCCGGAGGGCAGCGAGCACAAAAACTGCTACCGGGCGGTGTATACCCTCGCCGAGACCGGGGCCCCGGAGGGCTGGTCCATCGGCAGCTGCTGCTTCACCGTGGACGTGCTGGACCTCAGCTATCGGGCCGGGCTCGTGGGGTTCGCTCGGTCGGAGGCAGCCATGTACGACACCCTGGCGGAGGCCCAGGACCTGTCCGCTGAATTCGGGGGCTGCACCGTGTACGAGCTCACGGGCGGCAGCGTCATCACCGTGGGGCGGCCCAGCTTCGACTACAACGGCTTCGTCCGCTTCGTGGGCCTGCCCATGAGCCACCCCCTGCCCGACGGGAGCCTGTGGTCCCCCAGCTGCGACCCCCTGGACGAGGACGACCTGTGGCGGCTGGTGGGCAACGGGGAGTACACCATGGCGGAGTTTTTGGCGTTTGTCCGCATGGAAATATACGCCCGCCACGGCTACACATTCCCCGAACCGGAGCAGGCGGCCCTGCGGGAGCACTTCGCCGCCTGCAGCTGGTATACGGCCACAGAGGACGCCCCGGAGCGGTTTATGACCCCCACGGAGCGCCGAAACCTGGATTTGGTGCGGGAGCTGGAAGCCCTGCTGGAATCTTAAAACGGAGGTAGATGTACACATGAAAACGATCCGCACGATCATCGCGACCCTGTCTGCGGTCCTGCTGACCTACGCCCTGGTGGCCTGGTTCAGCGTCCGCCGGAGCGCAGCCTTTATTCAGCGCACCATCTATCAGGGCTTTGACCAGACCTTCGTGGTGGCCCTGGTCATGGGCAGCGCCTTTCTGCTCATCGCCGTCATCCTCACCGTGGCCATCTTCAGCACCGACGAGGACGACGACGAGGAGGACGAGGAGCGATACAGGCCCCGGCCGCGGACGAGGCCGATCCCCCGGGAGGAGCAGGCCTATCGTCGGGTGAGCCGGGATCGGACCCAGGACCAGGGTCGTCCTGCCCGTCGGGAGGACAGCAACTTTGTCCGCCCCAGGACCCGGGCGGAGGAAACACCCAAACCCCGGAAGCGGATGGCTGACCGGACGGAAGAGCTCGCCTTCCGTGAGGAGGAGGCGCCCGTGAAGCGGGAAAAGAAAGCCCCCAAGCCCGCGCCCAAGCCTGTGGCGGAGCCGGAGGAGGAGTTTGAAGAGGTCCTGGAGCCCGTGGCGGAGGCCCCCGCGGCGGAGCCGGAGGAGGTCGAAGAGGTCCAGGAGCCCGTTCCTGAAGCGGAGCCCCAGGCAGCGCCCGACGAAGCCCAGGCGGCGACCGGGGAGGACACCGTCCGCTGCGTCTATTGCGGCAGCGTCATCAGCCGGGACAGCCTGTTCTGTTCCCACTGCGGGAAGAAACGGTAAGGGGTATCGCCCATGGATGCGAAAGGAAGACAGACCCTGTTCACGGTCCTGACGGTGCTGCTGTGCCTGGCCGTGCTGGCCGCGGGGGTGGTGCTGAGCGTCGGCTACTACTCCCAGGGCAAGAACCTGCGGGCCGTGGATATGAAGAAATACGCCAAGGTGGAGATGGAGGACGAGGTGTACACCGTGTCCGTGGACGCGGATGCCATCGTGAAGGATCATCACCTGCCCAATCCCAAAAACACCACTTTGGATTTGAGCCGCTACCCAGACGTGGAGACGGTCTATTCCCTCACCTTCCTGGTGACCCCCCGGGAGGAGGGCGGCTGGCTCATCCAGACCGGCAGCGATCGGGCCACTGCGGCCGCCGACCTGCGAAAGGGCGGATTGAAGCTGGTGAACACGGAGTGGATCTGGACCGAGCAGGACATGAAGAACGCCTACCGGGTCGGGCTCGAATACCCCCGGAAGCTCAGCATGAAGAAGTACGTGCTCTGCGGCAAGAACAGCATGGGGGGCTATGTGCTCACGGTGGACCACGAGCGGCTGCTCAGGGCCACTGGCTGGGACCTGCCCGCCGACGAGGCCGCCCGCAAGGCCCACACGGGCTACAAGGCGGTGCTGAGCTTGGGGTATTATGTGACGCCCCTGATGGAAGGCTTCCTGGTGGAGACCAGCAGCACCCTGGAAAACGTGTACGCCATGCTTCTCGATAACGGGGTGCGGCTCACGGACACCACCTGGGTCTACACCCTGGCGGAGGTGGCGGAGCTCTATGATGAGCAGCATCCGCCCGCCCCGGAGCCCACGGCTTTGCCTGAGGCCCCCGCTGACCCCACCTGGGAGGCCAGCGCATCCCAGGACAGCCATGGATTTCTGACAAGCCTCCATGGAGTGGACCAGACCCCCATCCGCACGGCCATCCGTGAAGCCAAGGTGCAGCAGTACGGCAACCGGCTCAAGAGCAGCGAGGTGGCCGCGGCCTGGTTCATCACCGCCAAGGTTGACGAGGCGGCCCATCGGAACTGCTTCCGCCTGGCGTACACCATCACCACCTCTGGCGGCAAGGAGTATCTGGTGGCGGACGTTTTCGACCTGGTGGCGGATGTGCGGCCCACGGCATCGGACGTGCGGCTGGTGAAGAAGGGTTCCATCGACGAAGCGGTGCGGACGGACGACTTCGGTCCCGCCCAGTACACCGTGCGCGGTCTCACGGACGGGGCCATGGTCTATGCTGAGGACAACGGTGCCTCGCCCTTCAACGGCAACGGGCTTCTGTTCCCCGACAGTCTGACGGAGCGGATCACCGATGCGGACGTGTGGCGCTTGGCCGTGCCTGCGGACAAGACCCTGCTGCAGCTGCTGGGCTTTGGGCGCAATGAGATCTTTGCCCGCTGCGGGAACCGATTCCCGGACAGCAGCGTATACACCAAGTTTTATTCCAACTATCCCTGGTATCAGCCCAAGGGCAGCGTCAGCTTCGAGACCATCAAAAAGAAGTACCCGGTGGCCGCCGAGAACATCGAGTTTCTCAAGGCCATGGAGCAATTGATCAAGGAAGGCTAAAAAATCGTCATCCCCCGCTGCAACCGGGACACCGGCTGCAAGGTGTTGTAGATGAAGAAGGGAGCATGGGGTGGAAGAAAGGATCATACCCACAGCGAATTCTCCCATACCGCTGGAGCTGGGCGCTCTCTACGAGGCCTACGCCGATATGATCTATCGGCTGGCCCTGGTACGCACCCGCAACCGGGCGGACGCGGAGGACGTGCTGCAGGACGTGTTCTTTCGGTGCCTGCGCCGTCAGCCGGTCTTTCGGGACGAGGAACATCAGAAGGCCTGGCTCATCACGGCCGCCATCAACTCCAGCAAGAGCCTGCTGAGCCGCGCCGACCGCCGTCATGGGGCCGGGGCCGAGGCGCTGGAGTTCCTGTCCACGGAGGACGATACGGACGCCACCGTGTACAACGCCGTCATGCAGCTGCCGGACAAGTACCGCACCGCCGTGCACCTGTTCTATTATGAAGGATATTCCGTGGAGGAGATCGGACGAATGACGGAGACCAAACCCTCCACCGTGAAATCCCACCTGCATCGGGCTCGGGAGGCCCTGCGCAAGGTGCTGAAGGAGGATGAGCCGGATGTTTGAACAAAAGTATACTCGTGCCAACGACCGGATTCATCCCCGGAAGGACCTGTTGCAGGAATTGGAAGCTAAATGGGCCGCTGAGGAAGCCCATGCCGCCGAGGAGGAGCAGAAGGTGGTCCGCCTGCGCACCTGGCCCCGATACGTGGGCATGGCCGCGGGGATCGTGCTCTGCGTGGGCCTGGGCATGGGCTCCGTGCTGCTGCTTAGCCGCAGCCGGGGCATGCAGAACAAGATGGCCGCCGCCGAAGCGTCCACGACCATGGACAGCATGATGGCGGAGGAGGAGCCCAGGATCATCACCGAACCTGCCGACGCGGCGCCGAACGAGTCCGAGATTGAGGACATGGCCGCGGCGGGTGCCCTCCCAGAGGCGGAGAAAGCCGTTTCCGCCTATGAGCTGTCGGAGCCGCCCAAGGGCTCGCACGTTGCTTTGGACGAGGCGGAGGTGGAGAACACCATTCGTCACGGGGAACTGGAGCGGGTCGCACAGGAGGCCGGCAACAAGTCGGTACAAATGGCACCCCAGCGAGAGTCGGACGAGGGGCTCGCCGCCCAGCCGGCCGCCACCGGCGCCCCCACCCAAGCGCCCCAGGCGATGGCTGAGGTCACCGAGACCCAGTACCCCCGGGGAGAGCTCCTGCGGCGGGACGATCTGATCACCGTGTTCCAGCCCACCAGCGAGCAGGCCCATGTGGTCCGGTACGCCGATAAACAGCTGACCGACGTGTTTTCCCTGAACCTGCGGGAGCGTGACGCCCAGGTGAAGCGGTTCTTCTGGATGGGCAGCGAGCTGTTGGCCGTCCGCGAAAGGGACGGCGAGACGGAGCTGCTGCGCTTCGACGTGGCCGATTGGAACGCTCCCAAACATCGTAAGAACCTCACTCAAAGCGGCACCTTCCTGGACGCCGGAGAGATGGACGGGCGGCTCTGCGTCCTGTCCCTCTATCGGGCCACCGAGGAGGAACCCCTGCCCTGGGTAGATGGAGAGCGGATGGATTATGACCGCGTGCTGCTGGACGACGAGCGGCCTGGCGACACCTTCACTGTGATCACGGTGTACGATCCTGCCCAGGACGGGCTCGCTGCCCAGACGGCGCTGCTGGCGCAGGGCGACGGCGTGGCCTTCGGGCCAGACGACCTGCTGGTGTGGGCCGAGGGGGAGGACACCGCCCTGTACAGCTTCGCCTGGGGCCCCGAGGGGCTGCATCTGGCGGCTGAGATCATCCGGGAGGAGACCGTCGTGTCCGCAACGGCCAGGCAGGAGGGCTATGACCTGCTGCTGCAGGCCGGCGAGAAGGTGGCGCTCCTGACTCTGGACACAGCTTTGCAGGAGCAGGCTCGTACCGCCGGGCCCACGGGGAGCGTGGTGTGCGGCCAGGTGTTTGAGGATGAAGCCGTGTATCTGACCGCGGACGCCCTTCACGTGATGACGGCGGCGAAGACCCGCGCCCTGCCCCTGGTTGGCGATGGGTTCCGGCGGCTAAGTGCGGACCGGCTGCTGGTCATATCGGCGGCGGGACAGCTGCAGCTGGTAGCCTTGGACCGTGACGCGCTGGAGGTGGTGAGCGTCATGGAGGTGAAGGAGGATCTCTCGCTCCTGGTGGAGGACCCCACGTGCCTCGATTACGACCCGGACACGGGCCGCCTGGTGTTCCCGGCAGAGCAAAAGGCCTATCAGTTCCGTATCGACGAGGGGAGCGGCGCTGCGCCGCGAGGCTCATCCATGAGCTTCACCGATCACAAGGCGGCGGAGCAACGGGAGCTTCGGTGCCTGCTGCTGCCGGAGCGGGCCCTGATCTTCACCAAGGACGGCATCGTCATTTGTAATGAGAACTTTGTGCGCCAGCGCACCGAGAAATACTGATTTTCCGAAAACCGATCCGCCAGGATCGGTTTTTCGTTGCAATCCCGTCGAATCGTGGTACAATGTAACAAATGGACACAGGGGGAAAAGAGTATGATCATCGTAGGCGTATGCGGCGCGTCCGGCAGCGGCAAGAGCACGCTGGCAAGGCGGATCAAGGAGGCCCTGTCCTGCAGCTGTGAGATCATCGGCCAGGACTGCTACTACAAGAGTTTTCCGGAGATACCCTTTGAGGAGCGGGTGCACCTCAATTACGACGAGCCCACCATCTTCAATTACGACGAGATGATCGAGGACTTGAACACCCTGTCCGAGGGGAAGCCCATCACCCGCAAGGGGTATAACTATGCCCGGCATTTGAGGGAGGACTCGGATGAGCTCATCTATCCCCCGGAGGTGCTGATCCTGGAGGGCATCCACATCTTCTACGACAAGCGGCTTTGCGACATGATGGCCCTGAAGGTGTACATGCACGTGGACATCGACATGTGCTTGCTGCGCCGCATCTTCCGGGACATCAAGAGCCGGGGCCGGACCATCGAGAACATCTCGGAGCAGTATCTCTCCACGGTCAAGCCCATGTTCGAGAAGTACATCAAGGAGTATATCAACGACGCGGACTTCGCCATCATGCGGGGCGGCAAGAACCGCATGGCCATCGACGCCATCACGGCCTACCTCACCACCAAGGTCCTGGCCGAGCGCTTCGAGAAGGAGAAGGCGGAGAAGGCGGAGTAGAGTTTTTCTCTTTATACAAAGAGAAAAAGCGGCGGAAAAAGAGAAACTCAGAATGGATAAATAGTATTGTTGACCATCAGCTAATCCCTATCAAAGCTCTTTGGGCCTGAACCCTTTCTTTCAAGAAAGGGTTCGTGCTTTATTTACTTCCTCTTCTAAATGCAAGGAAACGGCTCGCTTAGGCGTATTAGTGGTGAAAGGAGGCGGACATGGAAAGAAGAAAAGACACCTATCTGAGCGACAGCGACATCGTCCGCATCGTGGAGACCTATTCGGATATGCTGCTCAGGATCGCCCTCAATCGGGTGAAGAGCATCCCGGCGGCGGAGGACATCGTCCAGGGCGTGTTTGAGCGGCTCATGCGCCGACGGCCCATCTTCGAGAACCGGGAGCACGAGAAGGCCTGGCTCATCCGCACGGCGGTGAACCTGTGTTTGACGGACCTCAGGGCGGAGAGCCGCCACGGGGAGCTGCCCCTGGACGAGAACATCGCCCAAGATTACGGGGAGGACACATTCGATGTCCTGGACGCGGTGCAGACCCTGCCCACGCCGGATCGGTACGCGGTGTATCTCTACTACTACGAGGGCTACGGCGTGAAGGACATCGGCAAGCTCCTCAAGGAGCCCGAGGGTACCATCAGCTCCCGGCTCTCCCGGGCGAGGAAGAAACTCAAGACCATCTTGGAAGGAGGCAACCATGGAAGACAGATACAGCAGCGCCTTTGACGAAGTGCGCGCTTCCGATACATTCAAGGCCCGCATGGTATCGCGCATGCGGGAGCTGAACGAAGCGGAACCGGAGGAACGGCCCCATCGCACCGTCAGCGTGCCCCGGCGGCTGAAGAAGCGGACGCTGACGGTCCTCATCGCGGCGGCCATCCTGCTCATCGGCGGCACGGCGTTGGCCATCGGCCTCAGCGCCATGATCGGCGCCCGGGACCGGGCCCAAACGGCCATCGCCTCCTACCAGGCGGTGCTGGAGGGGAAGGGGCTGCCGGAGGATGGGGCGAACCTGCCCGAAAACAGCGTACCCGCGCCGTCGCCCTACATCACCTACGCCCAGTTCCAGGCCGACGAGGAGGGCAAGTGGCTGCCTAACACCCTGCCGGACGTCAACGTGACCGCCCAGGCAGGCGGGCTCACGGTGCGGCTGGATGCATTGATCTTCCGAACGGAGTTCGACCAGCTGGCTTGCTACCTGCTGGTGGAGGGGGAGCGGCCCGTGCCCTACGCCCTGACCGAGCTTCGCCTGTCCATCAACGGCGGGGAGCCCCTGAAGACCCGTTCGGAGCTGGAATGGGAACAGAATCACAGGAGCTCTCGCGCCACGCCCCAGCCGGTGGCGGACTGGAACACGGACACCAGCGACACCAACTACCTGACCTTCCCCCTGGCGGAGAATCCATTCCGGGCCGGGAACACCTTCACCCTGACGGGCAAGCTCAACGGCGAAGCCTTCACCCTGACCTACACCTTCACCGAGGAACGGTATGAGGAGCTCCGCCAGACCCAGCTCCAGGAGGTCAACGCCATCGGCGCGGTGATCAACGCCATCCCCGACGAGACCATCCCCGTGAACGTGACCGGCTGCGGGTACATGGTGGAGGAGATCGCCCTGGTGGACCACTTCATCTACTTCACGGTGACATTGGACCCCGCCTGGCCTGCGGGCAAGGACCATCCCGGCGCGCCCTACGACACCTACGACCAGGGCCTTTGGATGGCGGTGGACGGCATGCTCTATGAGGACGAGTTCGTCAGCGCTGCCGACGACGAGAACGGAGTCAACCACGCTATCTACCGGGCTTACTTCCCCTATGATGAGACCAACCTGCCCACCACATCCCTGCTGTCCATGAGCCGGGTCATCTTCCGGATCGAGTGGGCCACGGGGAAGGTCACCGCGCCGGTGGAGGACGTGGAGTACAACGAGTGGCGCAAGGAGAGCATGGAACTCTCCAGCCTCGATTACAGCACGGACTATATCGCCAAGGTGAACGAGAAGGCCGACACCTTCACAGTCAGCCAGGTGGTCTATCTCAACGCCTGGGCCGGATACTTCGCCCTGGTGGTGGAGACGGACCAGGCGGTGGAGAAGCCCCTCTACGGCATGGACCGGCAGCCCGTGGTCACGGTGAACGGCGTGAAGCTCAACAACCACACCAACTACATCCAGACCCCCAACGACTTCATGGGCGGCTCCGATCAAGGCGGCAAGCGGGTGGGCTTCTGGCTGGACGCCCCGGCCTTTAGGCTCCTTCCCGACACCTTCGACGTGACCGTCAGCTGGAACGGCAGCTCCGTCACCTTCCCCCTGCACAAGGCGGACTTCCAGCCCGGCGACGCCCAGCACGGGGAGTACCATAAGCTGTTCGGGTTCTGAGAAGGATATATATTTGCCGCCTTTTCTCTTTAGACAAAGAGAAAAGGCGGCGGGAAAAGAGAAACTTAAGAAGGGGACTGGCTTTTCTTGCGAGAGCCAAATCCCCTTCTTTGTTTCTCTTTTCGGTTCCTTTTTTCTCTTCTCATGAAGAGAAAAAAGGAACAACAAATCACTTCGCGTACAATAAACTGATGAGCTTGTTGGCCGCGCCGCTGGGCAATATCCGCATGAGGACGTTGACCAGGTTGTAGGAGAAGCCGGGGATGTAGAGGGGCTTCACGCGGCGTTTCAGGGCCACGCGGGCGATGAGGGCGCCCACGGTCTCGGCCGGGACGCCGTGTTGCTCGTCGTGCTCCATGCGCGTCACGGACCGCTCTATCCGGCCGCCGTAGAGGCCCTCCGGGTCGTCGATCTTCTCTCGGGCGGCGGTGAAACCGGTCTTGGTGTCCCCGGGGAGCACGGCGGCGAGGGTGATGCCGAAGGGCGAAAGCTCATTCCCCATGGCCATGGTGTAGGACTGGACGGCGGCCTTGGAGGCGGAGTACCAGGTCTGGAAGGGGATGGGCACGAACCCGGCCACAGAGCCGGTGTTCACGATCCGCCCGCCTCCCTGCTTGCGCATGGCGGGGATCACCGCGTTCACCATATTGGCCGTGCCGAAAAGGTTCACGTCCAGTTGCTTCTTGGCGGCCTCCAAAGAGGTGAGCTCCGCGGCACCGGAGATGCCGAACCCTGCGCAGTTTACCAGGATATCGATATGGCCCTCCCTATCAAGGACCGTCTGCACGGCGGCTCGGACGCTTGCCTCGTCCGACACGTCGCAGGGGATCTCCCCGTGGCGGCTCAGGGCGTAGACCGTGCAGCCCTTCTCCCGCAGGGCCCGCACCGCGGCCAGGCCGATGCCGCTGGTGCCGCCGGTGACGATGGCTACCTTATTCATGGTCGGCCTCCAAGACCCGCTGCAGCACGTCCGCCGCCTCGTCCAGCAGCGGCTCCGTATGGGTGGCCATCAGGCTGGTCCGGAGCATGCACCCGTCCGCAGGAGCGGCAGGGGGCAGGACCGTGTTCACGTAGACCCCGTTCTCGTACAGGCCTCTGGCGATGTGCAGCGTCCGCTCCGCCTGGTAGGTGAAGATGGGCACGATGGGGGTCTTGCTCTCCCGGATGACCAGGCCCCGGGCCTTCAGCGCGCCGCGGAAATGGTCGCTGAGGTCGCTGAGCCGCCGGGGGAGCTCCGGGTGCGCTTCCAGATGCCGCAGGGCCGCCAGGGCCGTGGCGCAGCTGGCGGGCGGGATGGAGGCGGAGAAGATGAAGGGACGGGAGTTATGGCGCACGTAGTCCACCACCCGTTCGTCCGCGGCCATGTATCCCCCCAGGCTGGCCAGGGACTTGGAGAAGGTGCCCATGTACACGTCCACCTCCTGCTCGAGACCGAAGTGGCTGGCGGTGCCCCGGCCGCCCTCGCCGATGGTGCCCAGACCGTGGGCGTCGTCCACCATGACCCGGGCCCCGTATTGCTTGGCCAGCCGAACGATGCTGGGCAGGTCTGCGATGTCGCCGCCCATGGAGAACACGCCGTCGGTGATGATGAGGGCGCCGGCGGTGTCCGGCACCTGCTTGAGACACCGCTCCAGGTCCTCCATGTCGCTGTGCCGATAGCGGAGCATCTTGCCGAAGCTCAGCCGGGTGCCGTCATAGATGCTGGCGTGGTTCTCCCGGTCCAGGATCATATAGTCGCTGCGGCCCACCAGGGCGCTGATGATGCCCAGATTGGACTGGAATCCGGTGGAGAAGGTCATGGCCGCCTCCTTGCGGAGAAACCGGGCCAGCTCATGTTCCAGCTCCAGATGCATGGACAGCGTCCCGTTCAGGAACCGGGAGCCGGAGCAGCCCGTGCCGAATTCCTCCAGGGCGCGAACGCCCGCTTCCACCACCTCGGGGCAGCTGGTGAGGCCCAGGTAGTTGTTGGAGCCCAGCATGATCCGGCGCTTGCCCTCCATGACCACTTCGGGTCCCTGCCGGGTCTCCAAGGCGTGAAAATAGGGGTAGATGCCCTTTTCCCGGAACCCGTCGGCTATGGACGGGACGTAACATTTTGCGAAAAGGTCCATTGGTTCTCTCTCCTTCAGATTCGTTCAAAATTTTAAATTATATCATAGTATACAGTCGCGGGCTCCATCTGTCAAACAAAACATGGACGCGGCATGGCATCCTGTCGAATCAAATCGTATTATATTTCCCTAAACCATTGACAAATGGGGGTACAGATGATATAAACAGTATGATTTCGTTTAGTGATTGTAAACTTGAAGTTTAGAAAGGCTAACGCATGGAGATCGGGAGCAAGATCAAGCGATTGCGGGTGCGGCTGGGCCTCACCCAGGAGGAGCTGGCGGCCCGGACGGAGCACCAAGGGGTTCATCTCCCAGCTGGAGCGGGACATCACCTCGCCCTCCATCGCCACGCTGATGGACATCCTGGAGGCGTTGGGCACCAACGTCAGCGAGTTCTTCAGCGACAGGGAGGAGGACGCCCTGGCCGTCTACTCCGCGGACGATATGTTCCTCAAAGAGGACGAGGAGGCGGGGGTAACCATCCGCTGGCTGGTGACCAACGCCCAGCGGAACGCCCTGGAGCCCATTTTGGTGACCCTGGCCCCCGGCGCGTCCACGGAGGCAGACGATCCCCACGAGGGGGAGGAGTTCGGCTACGTGCTCTCGGGCACCGTCACCCTCATCTGCGGGGACCAGAAGCGCAAGGTCCGGCGGGGGGACGCCTTTTATTTTCACCCCACCGGGGTACACTATTTGACCAACAGCGGCAAATCGGAGGGGAAGGTGCTCTGGGTGAGCACGCCCCCTTCCTTCTAAGAAACAGCGGGAGGAGAGAATCATGGGCAAAAGACTGATCGAGCTCAGGGACGTTTCCAAGGAGTACGACGGCGACCTCGCCTTGGACCACGTGAACCTGTATATCAACGACGGGGAGTTTTTGACGCTGCTGGGTCCCTCCGGCTGCGGCAAGACCACCATGCTGCGGCTCATCGCGGGCTTCATTATGCCCACCACCGGCCAGATCCTGATGAACGGCACGGACATCGCCAAGGTCCCCCCCTACAAGCGGGAGATCAACACCGTGTTCCAGAAGTACGCCCTGTTCCCCCATCTCAACGTCTTTGACAACATCGCCTTCGGTCTGCGCATCAAGAAGACCCCCAAGGACCAGATCGAGCAGAAGGTCAACGCCATGCTGAAGCTGGTGAACCTGGAGGGCTACGGGAAGCGCTGGATCGACCAGCTTTCCGGCGGCCAGCAGCAGCGGGTGGCCATCGCCCGGGCCTTGGTGAATCAGCCCAAGGTGCTGCTCCTGGATGAGCCCCTGGGGGCTCTCGATCTGAAGCTCCGCAAGGAGATGCAGGTGGAGTTGAAGCGCATGCAGCAGCAGCTGGGCATCACCTTCATCTACGTGACCCACGACCAGGAGGAAGCATTGACCATGTCGGACACCATCGTGGTCATGAAGGACGGGGTCATCCAGCAGATCGGCAAGCCCACCGACATCTATAACGAGCCCAAAAACCCATTCGTGGCGGACTTCATCGGCGAGAGCAACATCGTCCCCGCCGTCATGATGGACGACTACAAGGTCCGTTTCAAGGGCCTGAACTTCAAGTGCGTGGACGCAGGCTTCGGCAAGAACGTGGAGGTGGACGTGGTCATCCGCCCCGAGGACATCGACATCGTGGCCCCCGAGAAGGCTCGGGTGGTAGGCAAGGTGGTGTCCGTGGTGTTCATGGGTGTCCACTACGAGATCGATGTGGACTGTGGTGGCTACGAATGGGTGGTCCATTCCACGGACTTTGCCGCTGTGGGCGATACCGTGGGCATATCCATTCCTCCCGACGCCATCCATGTCATGAAGAAGACCCGGGCCACCAATCTGTTCGACGCCGAGGTCTGGCCCAGCGAGGGCATGATCTACATCGACGACGTGGGCTTCGCGGCCAACGATCTCGAGGGTTACGAAAAGAAGGAGATCGCCATGGTGGAGATCGATCCCGCCAAGGTGAAGATCGTGAAGCCCCAGGATGCCAAGCTCACCGGCACCATCAAGAGCTGTATGTTCCTGGGTACTCACTACCAGATCACCGTCTCCTGCGAGGAGAACGACTGGATCGCCCATTCCGAGGAGTTCATGGAGGACGGCGAGGAGGTGGGCATCCTGGTGGACGCCCAGGACCTCATTCTGACGGACAAGAAGGAGTAAGGGCCCATGAAGCGCAAGGTCTTTGCCTATCCCTATATCGTGTGGATGATCCTTTTCATCGTGGCGCCCATGCTGTTCATCCTGTATTATTCGGTGAACGTGGGCGGTGAATGGACCATCACCAAGGCATGGGCCACCCTCACCGACACGGGCAAGTGGAACATCCTTTGGACCAGCGTGGTCATGGCATTCAAGACCACGCTCATCTGCCTGCTGCTGGGGTATCCCATCGCCTATATCCTGTCCAACATGAAGAAGACCGTGGCAGGGTTTTTGTCGATCCTCTTTTTCGTGCCCATGTGGATGAACTTCGTGCTCCGCACCTACGCCTGGCAGGCCATTTTGGAGTACTTTTTGCCGAATCTGCTGGGCATGAAGGACGGCACCCTCACCGGCACAGAGGCGGCAGTGCTCATGGTGCTGGTCTACAACTTTCTGCCGTTCATGATCATGCCGCTCTATAACACCCTGGCGAAGCTCGACAAATCCCTGTTGGAAGCCGCAAGGGATTTGGGGGCCAACAGCTTTGTCACCTTCACGAAGGTGGTGCTGCCCCTGTCCGTGCCCGGCATCGTGTCCGGCATCACCATGGTGTTCATTCCCGCCATCACGGCCTTCACCGTGCCTGCCCTCATCGGCAACGGGAAGTACTACCTGTACGGCAACGAGATCGAGCTGGCCTTCAAGACCCTGTCCGGCCAGGGGGACTACGCCGTGGGCTCCACGCTGAGCATCATCCTGCTCATCTGCGTGCTGGTATCCACGATCATCATGAACTACTTTGACAAGGACCAGAAGCAGGGAGGGCAGATGTGGTGAAAAAGGTATCTCGCTCCTTCAAATATGTATATCTCGCGTTGATGATCCTCTTCCTCTATATCCCCATCCTGTACTTGATCGTGTTCTCCTTCAACGATTTTTCCACGGGACGGCGGATCAGCTACGCGAATCTGGGCGCATGGAAGGGCTTCACACTCCATAATTACACCACCCTGTTCACCGGCGAGGCGGGCCAGGCTCTGCTGCTCACCCTGGAGGTGGCAGGCATCACCAGCGTCCTCGCCACCCTGATCGGAACCGCGGCGGCCATCGGCATCTACAGCATGAAGAAGCGGCCCCGGAACCTGATTTTGAACGCGTCCCAGCTGCCCATGGTGAATCCCGATCTCGTTACGGGCATCACGTTTATGATGCTCTTCGCCTTCGTGAACACCCTGCTGGTGCGCCTGAGCCTGAAGCAGGTGGGGGACATTACAAAGCTCCTGATCGCCCACATCTCCTTCAGCATCCCCTATGTGATCTTCTCGGTGATGCCCCGGCTCCGGCAGAGCTCGGACCTCCTCTACGAGGCGGCCATGGATCTGGGGTGCTCGCCCATGCAGGCCCTCTTTAAGGCGGTGATCCCGGACATCATGCCGGGCATCACTTCTGGCTTCGTCATGGCTTTGACCATGAGCTTGGACGACTTCGTGGTGAGCTACTTCGTCAGCGACTTGAAGAGTGTCCTGTCCGTTTACATCTATTCCGCGGCCCGAGGCGCCAAGGGTGTGAACCCGGCTCTGGCTACGGTGATATTCATCCCCCTGGTGACGTTGCTGCTCATCGTGAACCTGCGGCGCATCGCCAAGGAGCGGGAGTATGAGATCCAAAACAAAAAGGTAAAACTGAAGGATAAGGGAGGAAAATGAAATGAAAAAATGGATCGCTTTGCTGTTGTGCGCCCTCATGGTGCTTTCCTGCGTGGCCTGCAAAAAGGAGAAGGCGGCTGAGGAAGAGGAAGCGGATTACAGCTTCGCCGACGGGGACCAGTACGACAAGATCGGCGGTGAGCTGAACGTGCTGAACTGGGGCGAGTACATCGATCCCAAACTCATTGAGATATTTGAAAAGGAGACCGGTGTCAAGGTGAATTACACCGAGATGACCAGCAACGAGGAGATGCTCATCAAGCTCCGCTCCGCGGACAACCCCTACGACATGTGCTTCCCTTCCGACTACATCATCGAAAAGCTCGTCAAGGACGATCTTTTGATGCCCCTCGACATGAGCAAGATCCCCAACAGGAAGAATATCGCCGACCGCATGTTCGAGGTGACCAACACATTTGATCCCGGCAACAAGTACTCCCTGCCCTACATGTGGGGCACCGTGGGCATCCTCTACAACACCAAGATGGTGGACGAGGCCGTGGACAGCTGGGACATCCTCTGGAACGAGAAGTACACCGGGAAGATCTGGCAGTATGACTCCGTCCGCGACGCTCTGGCCGTGTCGTTGTTGCGCCTTGGCTACGACATGAACAGCACCAATCCGAACGAAGTGAACCAGGCCAAGGAGGAGCTCATCAAGCAGATCCCGCTTCTGAAGGGCCTGGGCACCGATAACATCCGTGCCTCCATGATCAACAACAAAGCGGCCCTGGCCGTGATCTACGCCGGTGACGCCATCCTCTGCATGGAGGAGAACGAGGACCTTGCCTACGTGATCCCCAAGGAGGGCAGCAACGTTTGGTTCGACAACGTGGTCATTCCCAAGACCGCCAAGAACGTGGAGGCGGCCCTGGCCTTCATCAACTTCCTGAACGACGCCAACTTGGCCGCCCGGAACACGGAGTTCATCTATTACTCCACCCCCAACCAGGGCGCTATGGACCGGATGGACGAGGAGCTGGCAGCCAACGAGACCTTCAACCCCACGGACGAGACCCTGGCCCGCTGCAACGTGTACCACGACCTCGGCGCCGCCATTGAGCTCTACAACAGCGCCTGGGAAGAGTTCAAGACCGCCATGGGCAACTGAGCCATGACCGACGAACGTATCCTCCGGCTCAACGAGCTGGCGAAGAAGTATAAGAGCGGCGTGCCTCTCACCGAAGCGGAGCATGCCGAGCGGGACGCCCTGCGCAAGGAGTACGTGTCTGCCTTCCGGGAGAGCTTGCGGGCGCAGCTGGACAACACCTACATCCAGACCCCCGACGGCCGCCGCACGAAGCTGACGCCGAAGAGGAAATAGTGTATCTTTTGCCGCTTTTTCTTTTCGGGTGAAAAGAAAAAACGGCGGAAAAAGAAAAGCCAAAAAGAGAAAAGGGAAGGTGCACATTGCATCTTCTCTTTCTTATAGTTTTTTGGGTGCACCTTTTTTACAAAAAAGGTGCGTGCTTTATTCTCTTCCGTTAAAAAAATCCAAAATATCTTTGATCGCCTCGTCCATGGCCCGGGGGTCCTGGAAGCGGTGGTCGGCGTGCTCGATGGGCACGAACTCCATGAGCTGGTCGTCCGCAAAGGCCTGGACCATATCCAAGGGCACGATCTCGTCCCGGGTGCCGTGGAGGATCAGCACGTCGTCCATATAGGCCGTGAGGTCCGCATGGAGCAGATCCACGGCTCGGATCTCCTCCAGATACGTCCGGTCGATGGCCACCTTCCGATCGAAGCCCGCCAGCACCTCCTTGCCCTTGTGCAGCTTTTCCAGCTCCTCCGGCGTGAGGATGCGCTCGGTCTGGACCCGATAGAGGTCCACGGCAGGGCAGCGTAGGGCAATCTTCTGGAAAGGATTCCCGTGCTCCAACAGGTACTTGAGGAACAGGAACCCGCCGAAGCTGGTGGCGTAGGCATAAAGCTTGGGGGCGCCGTACCGCGCTCGAATATCCTCGATCACGGCGGTCAGATACCCGTCGCAGTCGTCGAGCCGCAGCTTTTTGCGCACGTCGTCCCCGTGGCAGGGCCAGTTGAAGGTCACCGTGGCGAAGTGGAGCTTATCGAGAGCTCGCTGAGCGAACCGTTCCGCCGCCTTGTTGTCCTTGTGCCCGCCGAAACCGTGGCCGAAGAGGACCACCGCATGGATGGTCTTCTTGTCCTCATAATAGAGCTTGCAGCTCACGTTGTACCCGTTGTGGGAGACGATGTAATCCTGACTCTTCATGTGCCTCAAAAAGCGCCCTGCCATACAGCAGAGCGCCGGTCTTACCTATCTCACGCCTGGGGCGCGTCGTTCTTGGCGTCCAGCATGGCGCGCCGGGCGGCCCGCCGCATCTCGGCTTCGGCCTGGGCCTTCTGCTTCTCCTCCTCCACCTGGGCGCGGATCTTCGCTTCGATCTCGTCGCAGAGCTCGGGGTTGTCCTTCAGGAACTGGCGGGCGTTGTCCCGGCCCTGGGCCACGCGCATCTCGCCGTAGTTGAACCAGGCGCCGGACTTGGTCATGATCTTCCGGGCCACGGCCTGGTCGATGATGCTGCCCTCGCGGGAGATGCCCTCGCCGTAGAGCATGTCGAACTCCGCCGTGCGGAAGGGCGGGGCCACCTTGTTCTTGACCACCTTCACCTTGGTGCGGCTGCCCACGCGAACATGACGCCCACCTTTTCCCGGAGCTGGTTGATGAAGATGACCACGCAGTTGGACTTGTTGATGGCGCCGGTGAGCTTCCTGAGGGCCTGGCTCATAAGCCGGGCCTGGAGCCCCACGTGGGAGTCGCCCATGTCGCCCTCGATCTCCGCCTTGGGCACCAGGGCCGCCACGGAGTCCACCACCACCACGTCGATGGCGCCGGACCGGACCAGGGCCTCACAGATCTCCAACGCCTGCTCGCCGGTGTCGGGCTGGGACACATACAAATCGTCCACGTTGACGCCCAGGCTCTCGGCATAGACCGGGTCCAGGGCGTGCTCCGCGTCGATGAAGGCCGCCGTGCCGCCCATCTTTTGGGCCTGGGCCACCACGTGCAGGGCGATGGTGGTCTTGCCGGAGGATTCGGGCCCGAAGATCTCCACGATCCGGCCCCGAGGGATGCCGCCCACGCCCAGAGCGATGTCCAAATCGATGCAGCCCGTGGGGATGGCGGAGATGTTCAGATTGGCGGAGCTGTCTCCCAGCTTCATGATGGCCCCCTTGCCGAACTGCTTCTCGATCTGCGCAAGGGCTATTTCCAGGGCTTTTTCCTTATCCAGCATAGCGATACCGTCCTTCTTGATTCTTTCTTTCAGTATACCATAGATCGGTCATTTCGTACAGAGGTTTCTACAGGGAAGGGTCCTATAAACCGCTCATTTTGCGCAGAGCTTCCGGCGCAGCAGGTCCAGGGCGTGGAGGACGGCCAGGCGCCGTATGCGGCTCCGCTCCCCGGTGAGGTGCAGCTCCTTCACCTGTACGCCGTCGCGGCTGGCCAGGGCCACGTAGACCAGGCCCACCTGCTCCCCGTCGGGGCCGGCATAGCCCGTGGTGGCCAGGGCGTAGTCCGTGCCCGCCTTCTGCCGCATGCCCGCGGCCATCTCCTCGGCGCATTCCCGGGACACGGCGGTGAACCGGTCCAGCGTCGACCGCTTCACGCCCAGGGAGCCCATCTTGGCCTCGTTGGCGTAGGTCACGTCCCCCTCGATGAAGTAGGCGGAGCTGCCGCCCATATCGATGAAGGCGGAGGACAGGAGCCCGCCCGTGCAGCTTTCGGCGCAGGACAGGGTGGCACCTTGCTCGATCAGCAGCCGGTGGCACACCGCCGCCAGCTCCTCGTCGTTCTCGGAGTAGACCACGTCCCCGAAGCGGTGCTCCACCTCGGCAACGATGGGGGAGAGGAGGGCTTCGCCCTCTTCGTCGGTCTTCGCCTGGGCGGTGATCCTCAGCTTCACCTCGCCGGTCTCGCAGTAGGTGGCCAAGGTGGGGTTGGTCTGGCCGTCGAAGAGGTCCTTCAGTTCATACTCCACGTCGCTCTCGCCCTTGCCGAAGATGCGGAGCATGTGGGTGTAGAGCCTGTGGCCGCTGCGCTGCTCCAGGTAGGGCATCACGTAGTCCGTGAACATGGGTCTGAGCTCCCGGGGCGGCCCGGGCATCAAAATGGCGGCCTTGCCGTCCTTCTCCATGAGGCAGCCGGGGGCGGTGCCCCGGGGGTTGGGGAGGATGGTGCAGTGGGTGGCGGGGAACATGGCCTGCTTCCGGTTGTTGGGTGCTGGCGCTCGGCCCCGGCCCTGGAAGTAGCCCACGATCCGGTCCCATTCCTCGGGATAGAGGACCAGATCGAGCCCCAGGGCGGCGGCCACGGTCTCCTTGGTGAGGTCGTCCTCCGTGGGCCCCAGGCCTCCGGAGAACAGCACCACGTCCGACCGGTCCAGGGCGGTCAAAACCGCCTCCGTGAGCCGCTGGGGATTGTCGCCCACCACCTGCTGCCGGTACAGGTCCACGCCCAGAGGAGCCAGCTTCTCGGCCATGAACTGGGCGTTGGTGTTCAAGATCTGCCCCATGAGGAGCTCGGTGCCCACACAAATGATTTCCGCGATCATAGGTTACTCCTGCTTGATCAATTCTCGATTTTTATACACATAGTCCCAGCCGGACCACACGGACATGACGAGGGAGGCGTAGAGGAGGACGAGCCCCACGATCCGGAAGCCTTTCCACACGTGGCCCACCATCAGGAAGGGCAGGGCGATGTCCTGCAATGTGGTCTTGATCTTGCCCAGGTTCCCCGCGGCCAAAACCACGCCCTTGCCAGCCGCCACCAGCCGAAGGCCGGAAATCACGAACTCCCGGGCGATGAACAGGATGGTCACCACCGGATGGACCTTTCCCTGGGCCGTAAGCATGACCAGCACGGAATTCACCAGGAGCTTGTCAGCGATGGGGTCCATGAACTTGCCGAAGTCCGTGACCATGTTGTGAGCCCGGGCATAGCGGCCGTCCACGGTGTCCGTGACGGAGGCGCCGATGAACAGCACCACCGCCACCCACATGCCCCAGGAGGCAGGCAGATAAAAGCACAGGAGGATGAAGGGCACCAGCAGGATGCGCAGCATGGTCAGCCGGTTGGGCAGGTTCATGTGTTTCATACGGACACCCCTTTCATGTCGTACTCGCCGGCCTGAGTCAGGCGGATGGGCTCATAATCGCCGATGGCGTGATAGCTCTTGCGGGGGATGCGGACCTTGCCGTCCACGTCCGGGGCCTCCCGGGGGGTCCGGCCGACGGCGTGGGTGCGGGTCAATTCTTCGATGAGCAGCTCCGTCTGCCGGCCCACCCAGCGGCGGTTGCGCTCCAGGGAGATGGGCCGCTGCTGGGCCATGAGGGAGGAGAGGCGCGCTTGCTTCACCTCCTCCGGCACCTGGTCCGGCATCTGAGCGGCTTTCGTGCCCTCCTCGGGGGAGAAGGCGAAGGCCCCCACCCGGTCGAAGGGATAGTCCCGCAGGAAAGCGAGCAGGGTCTCGAACTGCCCGTCCGTCTCCCCGGGGAAGCCCACCATCATGGTGGTGCGCAAGGTGAAGTCAGGATAATTCTTGTAGAGATAGTCCAGGAGGCTGCGGATGTAGGCGCCGCTGCCCCGCCGGTGCATACGCTGTAAAATATCGTCGTCGATGTGCTGCAGGGGAATGTCCAGATACGGGATCAGCTTCTCGCCCGCAGCCAGGGTGTCCAGCAGCGCTTCGTTCACCGTGTCGGGGTAGGTGTAGAGGACCCGGACCCAGTGAAGGCCGTCGATGCCGTTCAGCTCCTTCAAAAGAGGCACCAGCATGGATCTGCCGTACCGGTCCACTCCGTAGCCCGAGGTGTCCTGGGCGATGACGGTCAGCTCCGTCACGCCCCCGTCGGCCAGACGCTTCGCCTCGTCCACCAGCTCCTCCATGGGCTCCGACACCAGGTTCCCCCGGATGAGGGGGATGGCGCAGTAGGTGCAGCGGTTGTTGCACCCGTCGCCGGTCCGCAAAAACGCCCGGTAGGGGGGCGTGGTCAATACCCGGTCCGTGAGTCCGCAGTTAAGCTTGGGCAGGGGAGCGCCCAGCTTCTCGGCCAGGAGCCCCGGCAGCTTCTCATACTCCCGGACTCCCAGCAGGATGTCGATCTCCGGCAGCTCTTTCGCCAGCTCCTGCCGATACCGCTCCGTGAGGCAGCCCGTGGCCACCAGCACCCGACAGCGGCCCCGCTCCTTGTACTGGGCCATCTCCAGGATGGTGTCGATGCTCTCCTCCTTGGCCGGGTCGATGAAGCCGCAGGTGTTCACGATCAGCACCTCCGCCTCCTGGGGGTCGGGGGTGAACTCATAGCCGGACCGCCGCAGCAGGCCCAGCATCCGCTCCGTGTCCACCTGGTTCTTGGCACAGCCAAGGCTGACGACGCCTACGTTCATGCCTTCTCCTCGTCTTCGCTGTCCCAGGGTGCCTCGTCGTCCATGGCCTCGTCCGACGCGGCCTCGTCTCCCTCGGGCACATAGCTGCCGTCGCCGAAGAGGGCCTCCCATTGGGCGCGCTTGATGAGCACCTTCCGGGGCTTGCTGCCGTCGAAGCCGGACACGTATCCTTCCTCCTCCATCATGTCCACCAGCCGGGCCGCCCGGGCGTAGCCCACCCGAAGCTTCCGCTGGATCATGGAGATGGAGGCCTGGCCGGAGTCGAGGACGATCCGGACCGCTTCGCCCAACAGCTCGTCCTCCTGCTTGCCTTCACCGAAGACGCCGCCCTTGGCGCCGCCGGTGGCCCCAGACATGGCCTGTTCCGCCTCGCTGTCGAATTTCTGCTCGCCGCCGTTCTGGGCCTTGATGTCGTTCACCACCGCCTCCACCTCCTCGTCGGAGACGAAGGCCGCCTGGAGCCGGGTGGGCTTGGCCGCGCCGTTGGGGTGGAAGAGGCAGTCGCCGCGACCGAGAAGCTTCTCGGCGCCGGTGCAGTCCAGGATGATGCGGGAGTCGATGGCCGAGCTCACGGCGAAGGCCGCGCGGCTGGGGATGTTGGCCTTGATGAGGCCCGTGATGACATCGGCCGAGGGCCGCTGGGTGGCCACGATCAGGTGGATGGCTGCGGCACGGCCCAGCTGGGCGATGCGGCAGATGCAGTCCTCCACCTCGTCGGGGGCCACCATCATCAGGTCGGCGAGCTCGTCGATGATGACCACGATCCGCGGGAGCTTGTTCTTGGGGTCCTCCTGCATCTCGTTGTACCGGGTGATCTCCCGGGCGCCGATGTCGCTGAACTTTTTATACCGCAGGGTCATCTCGTTCACGGCCCAGCGGAGGGCGCTGGCGGCCTTCTTGGGATCGGTGACCACGGGGATCAGCAGATGGGGCAGGGTGCTGTACACGCTGAGCTCCACCTGCTTGGGGTCCACCATGATGAGCCGCAGATCCTCGGGCCCGGACTTGTAGACCATGGAGAGGATGATGTCGTTGATGCACACGGATTTGCCGGAGCCGGTGGAGCCGGCGATCAGCATGTGGGGCATCTTGGAGAGGTCCGCCACCACGATCTTGCCGCCGATGTCCTTGCCGATGGCCATGGTCACGGGGGATTTGGCGTTGCGGAACTCGTCGGTGTCGATGATCTCCTTCAACAGCACCGTGGCGGCGGTCTTATTGGGCACCTCCACGCCCACGGCGGCCTTGCCGGGGATGGGCGCTTCGATGCGCACCCGGGGGGCGGCCAGGGCTAAAGCCAGGTCGTTGCTGAGGGTGGTGATCCGGTTCACCCGCACGCCCCGGGCGGGCTGCAGCTCGTACCGGGTGACCACGGGGCCCACGGACCAGCCCAGGGGCCGGCATTCAATGTTGAAGCTGGCCAGGGTCTCGATGAGCAGCTCCATGGTCTTCTCCGGGGTCTCGGAGGCCGTGCGGTAGTTCTTCTCCGGGGTCTTCAGCACGTCCAGACTGGGCCGCTGATATTCGATCTTCGGGGCCTCCATGGGCTCCGGCAGCGCTTCGCCGGTGGCCTCGTCGTGGTAGACGAACTTCTTGTCGGGGGCCCGCTCCGGCTCGGGCAGGGGCGCCTGACCCTCCTCGTAGGGGGTGGCCTCGGTGAAGGCCTTGAGGTCGTCCATGGTCATGTTCGAGGGGTCGGCAGGACGGGCCTTGGTCTCGTTCGTGCGATCATGGGGGTCAGCAGGCCGGGCAGCGGGGGGCGCGACCACCGGGGCGGGGGCCTCCTCCGGGGATTCCTGGCCGAAGACGGACAGATCCTCCAGGGGATGCGGCGCCGGGGCGGGCTTGGTCTCCGCAGGCCGGGCGGCCATCTTGGACCGGCGGGGCGGGAGCTTGAACAGCTCCTCCTTGGGCGGCTCGGGGCTCAGATCCGGCACGGGCTTGTTGGCGGGCAGGGGCTCGTCTCCGGGGAGCCGCAGCACGTCGTCCAGGGGCTCGTCCAGGAAGGCGGGGCCAGAGGGCTTGGGCTTGCGGGCCAGGGGCCCGGTGGCGGGGAAGAAGCTCAGACTGTCCTCGCCCTGAGGCCGCTTTTTGGGCTCCTCGGCCTGGGGCACGAAGAAGGCCTCGTCGAAGGGGACCTTGCCCTTCTTCTTGGGGGGCGGCTCCTCCGTTTTCGCGCGGACCCGGCCGCCGGGCTGGGGGATGTTCTCCAGGTGTCCCAGCTCATTCGGGTCGATGTCCGGCACGGAGGGGGGCTGCTTCTGTTCGTCCACGGACTGGATGAACAAAGGCTTCTGCTTTTTAGCGGGCAGGGCGTTGGATTCCGAGGCCACCTCGTCATAATCCTCGTCGGCGGCCTCCGCGTCCAGCCGCTCGATGGTCTCCACCATCTTGTTCTTCAACAGCTCCGGGAAGGTCTTGAGGCTGATGCGGGTGATGCACAGCAGGCACACCACGATGCCCGCGATGACCACCACGGCGCACAGGGTCCTGCCGCCGATCAGCTCCAGCACGTAGCAGATGAGGCCGCCGATGACGCCGCCGCCGGCCTTCTCCGAGGCCTTCATGGCGGGGGTGGCGGCGTGGTCGAAGGACTCCACGATGAACTGGACCGGGGGGATGGCCTTGCCGTCAGCGCCCCGGGCGCTGTAGTGGCTCAATAGCTGCATCAGCGCCGCCACGCACACCACCAGCAGCACCGTCACCAGCACCCGGCCGGAGGCGGGGCTCCGCTTGCGCCCGGCGATGGCGAAGGCGCCCAGCAGCATCAGGAACGGGGGCAGCCCAAAGGCAACCACGCCAACGGCCCCGAAGAGCACCTTCTGCAGGGCCACGCCCAAAGGCTCGTCCGTGACCCGATAGAGGTACAGGGCCAGCAAAATGCCCAGGGCGATGAGCACCACGCCCAGGACCTCCGCGCCCACCCGCTGCCGCACGGTGGCCTCGCGGATGGCCTCCTCCTTCTGCTCTTTGCGCTCCGCTGCGGTGAGCTTAGGCGCGGCCGGCTTCTTGGCCGCAGCCTTTTTCTTATTCTTTTTTGTACCGCTGGAAGCGGTTTTCTTCTTCTGTGCCAATGCGTTTTTCTCCTGTGAACGGGGATGCCACCCCATACTATTTCAATTATAAGTATACACCCGTCCCCATATCTTGGCAAGGGCGACAGCTTCCCCCAGGCCATGAAAAGACTGTGAATAAATCAGCTTGTCAAAAACGTTTGACAAGCTGAATCAGACTGTTGGGAAGGATGGCAGAGACCGTTTATCTTCGCCCCGAAGCTGGACTAAGCACCGCAAGATGGTGCGGCGAAGTGCGGCTGAAATGCTGTCTGTCGCTTTTAGTAGCAGGGGTACAGGGTCATGCCCACTAGGACGGTGATGAGGCCCATGAGGAGGGCCGGGAGCCAGCCCATTTTGATGAGGGACTTCTGGTCGTAGCCGCCGGCGCCCATCATCATGGGGACCACGGAGGTGGCCATGGGGGTCATCACGGAGCACATGGAGCCGATATAGCACATCTCCATGAGGCCCCGGGGATCACACTTGAGGGACATGGAGGTGAGGATCACCAGAGGGATCAATATCTTGCTGACCGCCCGGTTGTACAGGAGGGAGGTCATGACGAAGGCCGCCAGGAAGAAGATGGCGCCCAGAAGGTAGCTGTTTTGCACACCGCCCAGGAGGCCCGCCACCGCGTCCCCCACCAGCTCGCCCGCGCCGGTGTTGGCAAAGGCGCTGCCCAGGGTGACCACGCCCACGTAGAGCAGGACGATGTCCAGGCACATGCTGCCGATGGCCTCCTTCTCGGAGAGCACGCCGGTCAGCACCAGGAAGGCGGCGCCGCAGGCGGGGATGATCCAGGAGGGCAGGCCGAAGGACTGGAAGATCAGGCAAAGGATGACGCCGAAGAAGACCGCATAGCCGATGATCTCCCGGATCGGCGAGAGGGGCTCCCGCTGGGCCTTCTTCCGGGCCTCCACCATGCTGATGGGGACCAGGGGCTGGTCGGGGGCGAACTTGGGGGCGAAGAAGATGGCCCAGATGAGGACGAACAGAGCCACGAAGACCTTGATGTTCATCTGGGTGAACATGGTGAACTGGAAGTCCTTGATGCCGTACTCCATAAGGTAGCCGTTGTCCTCGATGAAGGTGGCGGCGTAGGGGCCGATGGGCATGATGGTGTAGGAGGTGGCCACGGTGACCAGGCCGATGGAGTACATCATCTTGGAGGGACTCACCTTCATCTCCTCGCACATGGCGATGACCAGGGGGCACACCAGAGCGAAGAGAGCCGTGATGCTGGGGATGAACTGGCCCAGGATAAAGGTCACCAGCACGTAACCGGCCAGGACCTTGGTGAAGGAGCCCTTGGAGACCCGGTAGACCAGCTTGGAGAGCTTTTCCACCATCTGGGTCCGGCCCAGGCCCGCCGCGATGATGAACATGGAGATCATGGTGACGACCGTGCTGCTGCCCAGGTTGGAGAGGGCGGTCTTGGGGTCCACGCAGCCCGTGACCACCAGCACCAGCAAGCCGATGACGGAGGTCAGGGCCATGGGGATCCTGTGGCGGGAGAAGCTGACGATCATAAAGAGAAACACGATCAGCGTGATGAGCATGGGTGCATCCATTGGTTTTATTCCTTATCGATGGGTATGGTGCGGGCCTGCCGCAAAGCTGCCCGCGAATGCTTTCGCACAGTTTGATACTATATGCTCGCCCGGGCGATTGTCAAGAGAGGCCCCGCCTCAAAAGGGCTTTTTGAGGGCGATCTCCGGCTCTGCGGTCAGCTGGAAGCGGGCGGCGTAGGCGAGGGCACGGGCCAGCTGCTCCGGCTCGGCCACGTCCTGGGGGTCGTGGGCGTCGCAGCCCAGCACCACCCGGCAGCCCTGCTCCTTGGCGATGGGCCAGAACTGGTCACAGGGGTAATTGCGCCCCTCCCGAAGGCCCAGGACGTTGATCTCCAGGGGCACGTCCAGGGCTTTCGCCCGCTCGCACAGGCGGGTCATCTCCCACCGGTAGATCCGCTCCGGCCCCGCGTAATGAAACAGGTCCGGGTGGGCCACATAGGTGTACTTCCCCGTCTCCATGCCCTCAATGATCCGGTCCACATAGGTCCTCAGGGCATCATGGCTGAACTGGGTCTGGGGGTTGTAGACGGTCTCCCGGCTGTCGTTGAAGTGCCCGGCCAGGAGCAGGTAGTCCACGGGATAGGGCGAAAGGACCTGCAGCATCCCTTCAAACAGATCCGGATAGTACTCCGCCTCGAAGCCCAGGCGGATGTCGATGTCCTCCCTGTACTCCGCCCGCAGGCCCAGGACGCTGCTCACGTAGTCGTCCAACAGCCGCAGGGGCACCCGAAACCTGGACTCGTGGCCGTCGGGAAAGGGCATGGGCACGTGGTCCGAAAACCCCAGCACCTTCAGCCCCCGCTCGATGGCCTTCTCCACGTATTCCCGGTCCTCCCCCACGGCGTGCCCGCAGCGGCAGGTATGGGTGTGATAGTTGGCGATCATCTTTCCTTTGCTTCCTTTATCCATCATTTGCCCCATTATATCAGGTCACGAAAAAAGCGCAAGGGAGGAACGTGGTGCAAAAAAATAGTTCCCTAACGGTTCTTGGTATGGTATAGTAAAAAAAAAGATCTCTTTCGTCAGATACTGCCGTCCTGAAGGGAAAGGTGTAGATATTTAGGAGGAATAAGATTATGCCTTTTAAAACAGAAGACCAAGTAAGAAACGAAGCGGGCATCACACTGGGATTTATTGATGAGAACGGCAACAACGTCGAGACTGCCGATTATTTGTCTGGAGTTGGACAGTTAACCACGTTTATTCAATTGGGCAACCGTTTAGGAACAACTGACTTTGCGGGAATAAGTGATAAACCAGATGGCTGGTTGCTCCCGTATAATCAAAATGGCGTAGCAATTGTGTTGGAGACAAAATCTGAAAAAACAGATATTTCCAAAAAGAAATGGAAAGATGAGTTAATTAAAAATATTGATATTCTTCAAAAACATTACTCAAAAATTGCTGGTATTTTATATAATGGAAAAGATTGTAGGGTTTTTATGAACCACAACGAAGTCCCGAAACCTGCTATAACTCTTCAGCAACTTGAGTATTATACTAAGCTTTTTGTTCCCGATACCATCGATAAGGGAAGAATTTATGATTTAACAAAGAAAATAAATAACTGCTTGCATAAAGAATTTGGGGTCAAAAATCTCAACCATAGGATGATTTTTACCGCTTGTGCATTGGTTGCTGTTAAAGAAGGTGCAATCCTTCATAAAGGGACAGAGTATTCTCTTTTTCATCAGACAATTCTAAATCAACTATCCAAGTCATTAAAAGATGCAAAACGGCAGAACGAAAAATTGGATTTGCTTTGCGAAGTGTATTCAGAAATAAAGATGAATACGACCAACAATCAAGAAGCAATCGATAGCTTTATTGATTGGGTGACAGAAATATCGAATCTCATTAATTCCGACAAATGGAATGGTGAGGATGTAATGGCAATATTCTTTAACGAATTTAACAGATACAAAGGTAAATCAGAACGCGGACAAGTATTTACACCAGATCATATTACTTCCTTCATGTATCGTTTAATTGATGTGTCTCAAAACGATGTAATACTAGATGCAGCATGTGGATCAGGTGCTTTTCTAGTAAAATCAATGTGCAATATGATAAAGGATGCAGGTGGAATCAATACGAGGAAGGCAAAAGAAATAAAAGCAAAACAGTTATATGGTATTGAGTTTGATAGAGAGATTTATGCGCTCGCGTGTGCGAATATGTTGATTCATAAAGATGGGAAAACTAACCTTGAGCAATTAGATTCTAGAAAAGAAGATGCATCAAAATGGATAAAGGGTATTAGCGTAAAACTTGAAGGAGAATCTCATATCAAGGGTGTTACAAAGGTTTTAATGAATCCACCATTTGAAAAAGCCTATGGATGTATGACAATTGTTAAAAACGTGTTGGATAGTGTTCCAGCAGGTACAACTTGTGCCTTTATATTACCAGACAAAAAACTTGAAAAGGACTTGACGGATAAAAAATTCGGCAATAAGGTTTTGAAGGATCATAAGCTTCTGACAATCGTCAAACTACCGGAAAAGATTTTCTCAGGAGTAACGGCATCAGTATTCGTATTCGAATCTGGGAAGCCACAAAACGGTCAGAATATTATTGGTTATTACATTGAGGAAGATGGACTTGAAACCGTAAAAAACCAGGGAAGACAAGATATAAAAAATCGATGGCCATCTATTGAAGATTATTGGATTAGATCGATACAAGATGGAATTGATACAAGATACAACACCCGACAAGTTATCAATCCTTCTGAACATCTTTCCTATCAAATGCCAGAAAAGCCTTTTGAAGTTTATGAGGAAGATTTCATAAAGGCAATGATGGATTATGAAATGTATCAACAAGGGATTGATGTAAAAAGTTTTAAAGAAAAAATAGCGCTAAAAACTCTATATGGTAATCAGTTTGGAAAAAAGGGCGAAAAAGGTGAATAATATGAAAGCTGTAAATAATGCCGATTGGAAGCCTTTCCAAATTGGTGGGGCACGTGGTCTATTTAAAATAATAAAAGGAAAGAGATTGACTAGAGCTAATATGAGGGATGGAGATATAAACTTCATTGGCTCAAGCGCTGAAAACAACGGCATTACGAATCGAATTAGTAATCGTGCAAATATGCATCCGGGAAACTTACTTACGGTTGCATATAATGGATCAGTCGGAGAGACATTCTATCAAGAAAAAGAGTTTGTGGCTTCGGATGATGTCAACGTACTATATCCGAAGTTTGCAATGAATAAATACATCGGCTTATTTCTTTGCCCCATTCTTAGAGAAGCAGGAAAAAAATATGTGTTTATAGATAAGTGGAAAAAAGAGGACATGGAAAATGATTATATTTATCTGCCCATAGCTTCTGATGGTAATCCGGATTGGGGATATATGGAATCATATATGCAGACGCTTGAAAAAAAGGTGCAAAAATCCATTAATGATTTGCAAACAGGTGGGGATGAGAAGACGAAGAAAGAAGATATTTCTGGTTGGAAAGAGTTTGTAGTTTCAAGACTTTTCGAAATAAAGTCGCCAGCTACTAGAAGCATAAAGTCCTATGATGAAGGAGATATCCCCTATGTTTCGTCTGGTAGTGTTAATAATGGGATCATTTCATATTTGAAACCGAAAAATGGTGAGGATCTTGAAAAAGGGAGGTGTATAACAGTGAGTCCTTTGGATGGTTCATCTTTTTATCAAGAAGAAGACTTCCTAGGACGAGGCGGGGCTGGATCAGCTATTTCTTTGTTGTACAATGAGAACTTAACAAAGCTCAATTCATTATTCATTTGCACAATAATAAAACTCTCTGCGCAAAAATATAGTTATAATGATGCATTAACTAGTGATAATCTGAAAAATCTAGTATTAAGGCTTCCTGCTTCTACAAATAGCGAAGGATCCTACATTATCGATGTTGACAAGAAGTATTCGGAAGACGGATTTGTACCGGATTGGAATGGTATGGAGAAATATATGAAAGGAATTAGTATAATAGCGCGAGATAAAATAGCTGAATTATTGTAAAAATCATTTTTATCAAAACTAAAAAAAGTATAATAGCGAGATGAAGAAAAAAGCAGGGAACAGCGCATCTGCTTCTTGCGGGATGCTGAATATCATGGTATCATGTGTCATTATTGGAGGTTTGGAGGTAAGCCCATGCAGCAGCTTTTGGTACGTCCTAAGGATATGAAGAGGATCGATTCGCCGGAATTGGCGAAGGCGTATATCGACGAACAGGTGGCCGCCATTCAGGAGCAGGTGGGCGACGGCAAGGTGCTGCTGGCCCTCTCCGGCGGCGTGGATTCCTCCGTGGTGGCCGCGCTCCTCATCAAGGCCATCGGGGACAGGCTGGTGGCGGTCCATGTGAACCACGGCCTCCTCCGCAAAGGCGAGCCCGAGCAGGTCATCGAGGTGTTCCGCAACCAGATGCACGCGAATTTGATCTATGTGGACGCCACGGACCGGTTTTTGGACAAGCTGGCCGGCGTCAGCGACCCCGAGACCAAGCGGAAGATCATCGGCAAGGAGTTCATCGACGTGTTCGCCGAGGAAGCCCGCAAGCTCCAGGGCATCCGGTTCCTGGCGCAGGGCACCATCTGGCCCGACATTTTGGAGAGCGAAGCGGGCATCAAGGCCCACCACAACGCGGGCGGCCTGCCCGCCGACCTGAGCTTCGAGCTGGTGGAGCCGGTCCGCATCCTCTTCAAGGACGAGGTGCGCATGGTGGGCAAGACTCTGGGCCTGCCCGACGGCATGGTCTATCGGCAGCCCTTCCCCGGCCCGGGCCTGGGCGTGCGGTGCGTGGGCGCCATCACCCGGGATCGACTGGAGGCGGTGCGGGAGTCCGACGCCATCCTGCGGGAGGAGTTCGCCGCGGCGGGCCTGCAGGGCAAGGTGTGGCAGTACTTCACCGTGGTCCCCGACATGAAGAGCACGGGCATCCGGGACGGCAAGCGGACCGACGACTGGATGGTCATCATCCGGGCGGTGAACTCCGTGGACGCCACCTCCGCCACCATCGAGGAGGTGCCCTACCCGCTGCTGCTCAAGATCCGCGACCGCATCTTCAAGGAGGTCAAGGGCGTGAACCGGGTCCTCTACGACCTTTCCAGCAAGCCCCTCGCCACCATAGAGTGGGAATGACGCTCGAAACGGCGAAAACCCGCATGAATACAGGCTTTTTTGCCCGTCCATACTGCTCTTGATACTGGATTGATACTATTTGTGTCCAAAGGACAAGCAAAACCGCCCTGCTGAACGACAAATTCAGCAGGGCGGTTTTTTTGCTTGTCTTATTTATTTTTCCGCCAAGGGATATAATATTCGCTTTCCAGGCCATCGTCGCAGGTATGGGGCCAGTTGAGTTTCCATTCAAAATACTCTTCCCTGGTGATCTCCCCGGCGTGTAACTCCTGCTGACGAAAAAGCCATTCCCGCATGAACTCGTCCACAAGGCCATACTGGAAGTACATACCCACGGGAGGGTGTGCGGGCCAGTCATCGCTATCATTGTACCGTACAGCGGTATCATCAGCGGCCCCTGCTCTGCCCGGATTGCGGACAAGTTGGAACAGGCGGATAGCGCCAGGGCTGTCCTCGTCCAGCCAGAAGAATGTCCGCATGAAGTCCTCGGCAGAGCCGGGGGCGATGGTGTAGAAGTTCTGGCGGTCTACCCGCAGCGCCTCGGCCATCTTGTCCAGCAGTTCCCGTTTCGGAACACGGTAATTCGTCTCATACTGGGCGATCCGGTTGTCCGCTCCCTTTTCCTCAAAGCCGATAGCAAGCCCCAATTCCTTTTGTGTCATGCCTCGAAAGGTGCGGATTTTCTTTATCTTGTCTCCGACTGTCATAATATCCCACCGCCTTTGCCAATAGTATAGCGCAAAAAAGCGAAAGATGCAAGATAATCTTTAACAAAAATGCGAAATAAATTCTTGACATTAACACTTATGTTAATGTATAATGAAGATGGTGACATTAACATATTTGCGAAACTAAAATAAGGAGGTGCTGACCATGGAAAAGGAGCTGTTTGTGAGAGCAGAGGAGGTCGCCAGGGAGCTGGGCATTTCCAAGCCCTACGCCTACAAGCTGGTGCGGGAGATGAACGAGGAGCTGAAGAAAAAAGGCTTTCTCACCATTCCCGGACGGGTAAGCAGGCGCTACTTCGAGGAAAAATTCTATGGGCTGCGGGACAGACAATAAGGAGGGAACCACAATGCCGGCATACAAAGACAAGGCAAAGGGCACATGGTATGCGTCCTTTTACTACGAGGACTGGACGGGCAAGAAAGTAAAGAAAATGAAACGGGGCTTTCCCACCAAGCGGGAGGCTCTGGAGTGGGAGCGGACATTCCTGCAACAACAGACCGCCGACCTGGAAATGACCTTTGAAAACTTCGTGGCGATGTGCGACATTCACTCCAAGGAGGTCATCGCCTGGCAGAATGAAATGCTGGGTTACCGGGACAAGAACGGCAAGCCCTACTCTCCGGTGTACTTAAAAACGCTGCACAATCAGTTGAGCGCCGTGTTCAACCATGCGGTACGGCACTACAATCTAAAGGTCAATCCCGCTGCCCAGGCGGGCAATATGGGAAAGCCAAAGGGACGGGAAATGCTGTTCTGGACAAAGGCGGAGTATCTGAAATTCGCCGAGGCCATGATGGACAAGCCCCTTTCCTATTACGCCTTTGAAATGCTCTACTGGTGCGGCGTCCGGGAGGGGGAGCTGCTGGCCCTCACTCCTGGCGACTTCGACTTTGAGAAACAGACCGTCACCATCTCCAAGTCCTACCAGCGGATTAAGGGCAAGGATGTGATTACCGACCCCAAGACCCCTAAGAGCAACCGGGTCATTCAAATGCCCGCTTTCCTCTGTGAAGAAATGCGAGACTATATCAAGAGCCTGTATGGGGTGAAGCCCACCGACCGCATTTTCACGGTGACAAAATCCTACCTCCACCGGGAGATGGACAGGGGTGCGAAAGAGGCCGGGGTAAAGCGGATCAGAATACACGACCTGAGGCACTCCCACATTTCGCTGCTCATTGACATGGGCTTTACGGCCCTGGCAATCGCTGACCGGGTGGGACATGAAAGCATTGATATTACCTACCGCTACGCCCACCTGTTCCCCACCCGGCAGGCGGAGATGGCGGACAAACTGGACATGGAGCGAAAGGGGGCCTAAATCATGTCAGTGAAAAATCTTGACCGACACAACCGCTGGAGAAACAAAACTGTGGCTTTCCGGGTGTCCCCGGATGAGGACAGGGAAATTGAAACCGCTGTGCGGCTCTCCGGCCTTACCAAACAGGACTACATCACCCGACGGCTGCTGTGCCGGGATGTGGTGGTACAGGGCAACCCCAGGGTGTATAAGGCCCTGCGGAACGAGCTGGCCGCCGTTCTGGAAGAACTGGAGCGTATCGAGGCCGGGAATGGCGTGGATGGGGAGTTGCTGGACACCATCCGGCTGATCGCCGCCATCATGGACGGCATGAGGGAGGATTGATAGATGGATAGATTGCAAGAGAAAACGACTGCCCCATATCCGCCTGTTGGCGCAGACGGGGGACAGTCGCTCTCACAAAAACCTAACCAAAGTATAGCAGAGGGCGTGACAGAACACAAGCCCCCGGAAAGAGATTTGGAGGAAATCCTGCGGCAGATAAGCCGGGTCAATGACCCGGCCTATCTGCCTACCGTGTCTATGAATGACCTCTACGAACAGGTGTACCCCGGCAGACCTCCTGTGGTAGACGGTCTGCTCTATGCGGGGACATATCTCTTTGTGGGCGCTCCCAAGGTGGGCAAGTCCTTTCTCATGGCCCAGCTTGCCTATCATGTGAGTATGGGCCTTTCCCTGTGGGGGTATGAGGTGCGCCAGGGCTATCTGGCCCTGGAGGACAACCACCGTCGCTTACAGGAGCGGTTGTACCGGATGTTTGGAGTAGAGAGTACCGGAAACCTGTTCTTTGCCATCGGAGCTAAGCAGCTCGGCGGTGGCCTGGAGGAGCAGCTAAAGGGCTTTGTCCGGGAACACACGGACACCCGGCTTATTATCATCGACACCCTGCAAAAAATCCGGGAGGCCGGGGCAGAGAAGTACAGCTATGCCAACGACTATGAGGTAATCACCAAACTGAAACGGTTTGCCGATATAAGCGGGGTTTGCCTCCTGGTTGTACATCACACCCGCAAGCAGCAGGCCGATGATAAGTTTGATATGATCTCCGGCACCAACGGCTTATTGGGTGCGGCAGACGGGGCCTTTCTGCTCCAAAAGGAGCGGCGGGCAGACAACGCCGCCACCCTGGACATTTCTGGGCGGGATCAGCAAGACCAGCGCCTCTACCTCAAGCGGGACGAGGAACGGCTTGTGTGGGAGCTGGAGCGGCGGGAAACGGAGCTGCGGCAGGAGCCGCCTGACCCGGTGTTGGAGGCTGTTGCCGCCCTGGTAACGGCGGAACGGCCAGAGTGGAGAGGGACGGCCACGGAACTTGTCGCCGCCCTGGGGCTGGATATGAAACCCAATGCCCTGGCTATGCGGCTGAATGTCCGGGCGTGGCGGCTGTCCTATGAGTACCACATCCACTATGAAAGCGCCCGAACCCATGCCGGGCGGAGTATCAAGCTCACGTTGGAGGAACCCCAGGCGTGACGACCGTGACAGCTGTGACAGCTTTTCGGAGTGCGGAGGCGGTGTGTAAAACATCGTCACGGTCGTCACGGCTGTCACGGGGAGCGGGGGCGAAAGTCAAGGGGGGCATACCTGCGGGTGGAGATTGCCGCAAGTCAATACAACCCGTACCCCTTGACTTTCGGCCCACGGAAAACACTTGCCGGGCGGTGGAAAGGCCCCTGGCCTTTCCACCCTGCCCAACGGCGAGTGACAAAGTTTAGGCGGGGTGCAGGGTGCCCTTTTCAAAGGGCGGCCCTGCTGGGGGAGGCAACCGCAGTTGCCGGGGGCAAAGCCCCCACACCACCCCGTAGGGCGCAAATGCGCTTTTGATGGCCGTCAGGCTGTCAAAAGTGCTTTTGCGTTACTTTCGCAGAAAGTAACAAAGGC
>CACWJZ010000027.1 GCA_902761365.1 uncultured Eubacteriales bacterium
CTATGAGTCCTTCCTGCAGGAGATGGGCGCGGAGTATATCGGCCGGATGGCCATGTGGGTCTACTTTCGCCGTAAGGCTGAGTTGGGTGAATTTGAGCTCAACAGTGATCTCGACTCCCGGATACAGCACTTGAGCAACATCTGCCGGATGCTGCTCGCGGTCATGCTCATGAACCTGGGCATCGGACTATCCAACCTGAGGTATTCAAGCCTGGGCGTCATCAACCTTCTGTGCGCCGGGTTTCTGGCCTATTGCTACGGCCGCATCCAGGGCAAGAAGGACGAGCTCCAGCGGGAGCGCCAGCTGCATGAATAGAGGAATGTAATGGAAGCCTGATCCTTTTTCTTGTAAGAAAAAGGACCAAAAACGTCTCTTTACAAACCGCCTCCGTCCATGTATAATACTGCCAAACGTGGATCGGGACAGGTAACCGTGGCCCATCCCCTTCAAGCGAGCCGCGAGCGGTGGAAGGCGGCAGGGGGACCCAAGGCGAGATCACCCGGGAGCGGGGACGTGAACAGAAGTAGCGGCCTCCGGCGGCCCTCCGTTACCGGGGCATACGAGCGGCATGGGCTTTTGCCTGTGCAAGGCGGGTGGTACCGCGGAAGATCAGGTCTTTCGCCCCGTGTTGGGGCGGAAGACTTTTTTTGTCCTCTCCCAGGGGAGAGGGTGGCGGCGCAGCCGCCGGGTGTGGGGCGTCCGCTGTCCCCTTTGCGTTACGGGAGAAGGGCGCCGTTCGGCGGCCAGGGGGATCGCAAGCATACAACGACCATTTTCAATATAGCATTGGAGGAAACCATGTACGACAAAGTATCGACGGATCTGAAGTTTGTGGACCGGGAGAAGGAAGTCCTTTCCTTCTGGAAGGAAAACCATGTGTTCGAGAAGAGCGTGGAGCTCCGCAAGGGCGCGCCCGCCTATACGGTCTTCGACGGCCCGCCCACGGCCAACGGCAAGCCCCACATCGGCCACGTGCTGACCCGGAGCATCAAGGACATCATCCCCCGGTATCGGACCATGAAGGGCTACGATGTGCTCCGCAAGGCCGGCTGGGACACCCACGGCCTGCCCGTGGAGCTGGAGGTGGAGAAGCAGCTGGGCCTGGACGGCAAGGAGCAGATCGAAGAATACGGCGTGGAGCCCTTCATCGAGGGCTGCAAGAAGTCCGTGTGGAAGTATTCCTCCGAGTGGGCGGACATGTCCGATCGCGTGGGCTACTGGATGGACATGGACGACCCCTACGTCACCTATCACGACGACTACATCGAGTCCGAGTGGTGGGCTCTGAAGACCATCTATGACAAGGGCCTGCTGTACAAGGGCTATAAGATCGTGCCCTACTGCCCCCGCTGCGGGACGGCCCTCAGCTCCCACGAGGTGGCCCAGGGCTATAAGGACGTGAAGGAGACCTCCGCCGTGGCGAAGTTCTATCTGAAGGACGGCAGCGGCACCTGCATCCTCGCCTGGACCACCACGCCCTGGACACTGCCCAGCAACGTGGCCCTGTGCGTCAACGCCAACGAGACCTACGTGAAGGCCCGCCGGGAGGACGGCGTGTTCATCCTGGCGGAGGCCCTGGTGAAGAATGTCCTGGGCGAGAACGTGCAGATCATGGAGACCTTCTCCGGCGCCGACCTGGTGGGCACGGAGTACGAGCCCCTCTTCGACATGAGCGCCAACTTCAACGGCAAGAAGGGCTATCGGGTGGTGGCGGACAACTATGTCACCTTGGACGAGGGCACCGGCGTGGTCCACATCGCGCCCGCTTTCGGCGAGGACGACAACCGGGTGGGGAAGGTCTACGACCTGCCCTTCCTGCAGCTCGTGAACACCTCCGGCCATATGTGCGGCGGCACGCCCTTCGACGGCCTCTTCGTGAAGGATGCGGACAAGCCCGTCCTGGAGGATCTGAAGCGGCAGGAGAAGCTGTTCAGCGCGCCTCAGTTCGAGCACAGCTATCCCTTCTGCTGGCGCTGCGACACGCCCCTCATCTACTACGCCCGGGAGGAGTGGTTCATCCGCATGACCGCGGTGAAGGACAAGCTGGTCCGGTTCACCAAGAGCGTCAACTGGATCCCCGAGACCATCCGCGACGGCCGCATGGGCAACTTCGTGGAGAACGTCATCGACTGGGCCGTGACCCGCGAGCGGTACTGGGGCACGCCCTTCCCCGTGTGGGTCTGCCCGGACTGCGGCAAGGTCCACGTGATCGGCAGCAAGGCGGAGCTGAAGGCCATGAGCCCCGACTGCCCCGCGGACATCGAGCTGCACAAGCCCTACATCGACCGGGTCACCGTGAAGTGCCCCCAGTGCGGCGGCAGCATGAAGCGGGAGAGCGTGGTCATGGACTGCTGGTTCGACTCAGGCTCCATGCCCTTCGCCCAGTGGCACTATCCCTTTGAGAACAAGGAGAAGTTCGAGCGCCGCTACCCCGCCGACTTCATTTCGGAGGCCATCGACCAGACCCGCGGCTGGTTCTATACGCTGCTGGCCATCGCCACGCTCCTCTTCGATGAGGCGCCCTTCAAGAACTGCGTGGTGCTGGGCCTCGTGTGCGACAAGGACGGCAAGAAGATGAGCAAGCACCTCGGCAACGTGGTCAACCCCTTCGACGTGCTGGACGCCCAGGGCGCCGACGCCGTCCGCTGGTACTTCTACACGGGCTCCAGCCCCTGGCTGCCGTCCCGGTTCTCCGGCGACGCGGTGAGCGAGTATCAGCGCAAGTTCATGGGCACCCTCTGGAACACCTACGCCTTCTATGTGCTGTACGCGGACATCGACGCCTTTGACCCCAGCCAGCACACGCTGCGGCGGGAGAACCTGAGCTTTATGGACCGCTGGGTCCTCTCCCGGATGCAGACCCTGGTGAAGACCGTGGATGAGGATCTGAGCGCCCTGAAGATCACCGAGGCGGGAAGGGAGCTCCAAGCCTTCGTGGACGAGCTCTCCAACTGGTACGTGCGCCGGTGCCGGAACCGGTATTGGGGGAGCGAGATGACCGTGGACAAGGAAGCGGCCTACATGACCCTGTACACCGTGCTCAAGGAGCTGACCCTCATCAGCGCGCCCTTCGTGCCGTTCATGGCCGAGAGCATCTATCAGAACATCGTGCGCCGGGTGGAGAAGGACGCGCCCCTCTCTGTGCACCTCTGCGACTTCCCCGCGGCGGACGAGAGCCTGATCGACGCGGATCTCGAGAAGAACATGGAGGAGGTCCTGGCCATCGTGACCTTGGGTCGCGCCGCCCGGAACAACGCCGCCATGAAGATCCGGCAGCCTCTCCCTGCCATGTACGTCCAGGGCGAGCCGCTCAGTGAGGGCTACTGCACCATCATCGCCGAGGAGCTGAACGTGAAGGAGGTCAGTTTCGTTTCCGACGCCTCCGGGTTCATCTCCTACGCCGTGAAGCCCCAGCTTAGGACCTTGGGGCCCAAGTACGGCAAGAATCTCGGCGCCATCCGGTCGAAGATGGCCGAGCCCGGGGCGGGGGACGAGATCGTGAACGCCATCAAGGCGGAGGGCAAGTATTGCTTCGACGCGAACGGGCAGACGATCGAGCTCACGGAAGCGGACGTGCTGGTCACGGCCGTGAAGAAGGAGGGCCTGGTGTCCGAGACCGACGGGCAGGTGACGGTGGTCCTCGACACGAACCTGACGCCGGAGCTCATCGAGCTGGGCTTCGTTCGCGAGCTCACCAGCAAGCTGCAGACCATGCGCAAGGAGGCGGGCTTCGAGGTGGCAGACCATATCCGGATCGGCTACAGCGGCAGCGACAAGGTCAGGGCCGTCTTCTCCAAGTACGCCGATGACATCGCCGCCGACACTTTGGCCGACGGCGTCTCCGACGTCCTCTCCGGCTACGAGAAGGACTGGGACGTGAACGGCGAGGCCGTCCGGCTCTCGGTGGAACGGGTGTAAGGAACGGAAGCTTCTTCTTTGCGACTTTTTCTTTTCACTGAAAAAAAGTCGCCCAACAAGAAAAGCTTAAGAAGATAAAAAAGACGCAGCAGAACAGATATACTGTTTCTCAGGTTTCTCTTTTTCCGCCGCTTTTTCTCTTTGCACAAAGAGAAAAAGCGGCAAAATAAAAGGTTAAGGTTTTCCCCATGAAAGGTCTCGGCACCATCGTCAACGCGGCCGCCATATTGCTGGGCGGGGGCGCGGGTCTGTTGTTTCATAAGGGCATCAGCGAAAAGCTGCAGGAGCGGGTCATGGAGGCCCTGGCCTTCGGCGTGATCCTCATCGGTCTCTCCGGCGCCCTGAAGGGCGAAAAGACCCTGGTCATGATCCTGTCCCTGGCCGTGGGCGCGGCCATCGGCGCACTCCTGTCTATCGACGACGGCTTCCACCGCTTGGCGAACAAGCTCAGCGGCAAACTGGTGGGCCCGGACAAGCAGGCGGGCTTCGCGGCCGGGTTCGTCAGCGCCTCGCTCCTCTTCTGCACCGGCGCCATGGCGGTGACCGGTGCCCTCCAGGACGGCTTTGCCGCCGACCACGCCACCCTGTTCGCCAAGGCGCTGATCGACGGCATCTCCGCCATGCTCTTGGCTTCTGCGTTGGGCGGGGGCGTGCTCCTCAGTGCGGCGGCGGTGTTCCTGTACCAGGGCCTGTTCACCATCCTTGGCATCTTCAGCGCTTCCTTCTTCGCGGCCTCGGCTACGGAGATGGGCGCCGTGGGCTCCCTCCTTTTGGTACCCATCGGCCTCAACATGCTGAAGATCACCAAAATCAAGGTCATGGACCTGCTGCCGGCCATCTTTTTACCCATTCTCTTTTGCCTGTTTCTGTAAAGGTTCAGGCTTTTTTCAGGTTCGGGGCGTAGAGTATAGAAAAACGTGAGGGGGACAGTTTCATGCGCGCATTGATCGTGGAGGACGACAAGGCCCTCGCCCGGACCCTGGGCGAGATGCTCAAAAGCGCCCGCTTTGAAAGCGACATCTGCTACGACGGGGAATCGGGCCTGGATAACGGCCTTTCCGATGTGTACGACCTCATCATCTTGGACATCATGCTCCCCAAGAAGGACGGCTTCTCCGTGGCCCGGGAGCTGAGGCGGGAGAAGATCGACACGCCCATTCTCATGCTCACCGCCCGGACCGAGACCGGCGACAGGGTGCGCGGCCTGGACAGCGGCGGGGACTACTACCTGACCAAGCCCTTTGAGATGTCGGAGCTGCTGGCCTGCGTGCGGGCCCTGACCCGGCGGCAGGGGGAGGTGGTCATGGACGAGCTCAGCTTCGGCGACCTCCGCCTGAACCTGTCCACCGGCGATTTGAGCTACGGGGACAAGAAGGTCCGCCTGGGCAAGAAGGAGTTCTCCATCATGCGCATCTTCCTCAGCAACGGGGAGGCCATCGTCAGCAAGGAGACGCTGATCAACAAGGTATGGGGCTATGAAAGCGACGCGGAGGACAACAACGTGGAGGTATACATCTCCTTCCTGCGCAAGAAGCTGGCCTTTCTGAAGGCGCCGGTCCAGATCGCCACCCTGCGCAAGTTCGGCTACCGGCTGGAGGCGGCAGACAAATGATCAAAAAGCTGAAACGACGCTTCATCCTCACCAGCATGGCCGTGGTCACGCTGGTGCTGCTGCTGGTTTCGATCGTCCTGTTCCTGGGCGCCCGGCGGGTGGTTTACTCCGATGCGGACCAGATGCTCAAGCGCTCGCTGATGTTCTCCCTGGGGGAGAAGGGCAACGGCGAGGGCCGGGGCGGCCGGTTCGAGCGGGCGGTGGTGCTCACCGTCGACCCGGAGACCGGCGAGGTCGAGAACCGGAGCAGCGGCACCTTGCAGAACTTCTCCGAGGAGGAGCAGCAGGAGCTGGCCCAGGAGGCGGCTCGGGGCGGCAAGCTGAAGAACCGGGGCGTTCGCGCCTCGGTGGAGAAGCGCAACGGCAAGACCTACGTGGCCGTGGTGGACACGGCGGTGGAGGATCGGCTCCTGACCGCCGCCACGAAGGCCCTGGCCCTCTTCGCCGCGGGCACCTGGGCGGCGCTGCTGCTGCTGGTGTGGCTCCTGTCCGGCTGGGCCGTGCGCCCCATGGCCAAGGCCTGGGACATGCAGCGTCAGTTCGTAGCGGACGCCTCCCATGACCTCAAGACCCCCCTGACCGTGATTTTGAGCAACAGCGAGCTCCTCAAACAGCAGAGCGAAGCGGCGGACACCCCGGAGGTGGACCGCATCGAGGCCGCAGGCCGGCGGATGAAGGACCTGGTCCAGAAGATGCTGACCCTGGCCCGCATGGAGGACGACCCCAACCGGGGCGCCTGGGAGAGCATGGATCTCAGCGACATGGTCATGGAGGGCGCGCTGGCCTTCGAGGCCACGGCCTTCGAGAAGGGGCTGACCATCGACGAGAATGTGGAGAGCGGCCTCGTGGTCAAGGGCAACCGGGCTCAGGTCCAGAGCGTCCTCGAATGCCTGCTGGATAACGCCTGCAAGTACGCCGATCCCGGTAGCAGCGTCACCGTGTCCCTGGAGAAGGCGGGGAAGAGGGCCAAGCTCACCGTTCACAACACCGGCTCCTACATCCCCCCGGCGGACCTTCCCCACGTGTTCGAGCGCTTCTATCGGGCGGACAAGAGCCGCACGGCCTCCGATAGTTCCGGCCTGGGCCTCGCTATCGTCCAGTCCGTGGTGGAGTCCATGGGCGGCACCGTCTCCGTCGAAAGCTCCGAATCCGCCGGCACCGCCTTCACGGTGTTCCTCCCCCGAGAGAACGGATAAATCCATCTGAACATAAACAAAAGCTCCCGGCCGTGCAGCCGAGAGCTTTTTTCGTTGGTTTGTTTATCTGTCCGGATCGATCCAGATCGCCGGTCGAACGGTGCCGTAGGCATGGGAGATCATGTTTCCCGAGAAATCGATCTCGCCGGTGACCAGCACATTGGTCGCGTAATCAGAATCATGGCCGGATGTGCGCAGCCACCACCAGCAATTGCCCGTTTTCGGGTCCGTGTGCGCTTTGTTCGATCCACCGAATTTGGCATACTCCGTTGCCTTGCACGCCCGTTCGGCGTTTGATCTGAAATACAGCTTCGCTTCCCGTGCACTCAGAAGGAATACCTTGTCCGTCTTGTCATCTCCCTGCCATGTGCCACCGAACGTAGTGGAAGGGTTGTCATCCGCCACGACCCGTGTGTCTCGGATATACTGCTGCTCCTCGTCGGTGAACGCATCGTTGAGGAAGGTGTGGTTCAGCCATTTCCGCAACGTGCACTCCGACCATGCGGTGTCTATGCGCTTAGCATTGAACGGGATATTGTCCAGCGCGTAGCGGCTGATGAGAAGCAGCCTGCTGCCGTTCCGATCCAACACCAGCCACTCGATGGGCTCCTTGGTGGAACCGGACTTGCTCTGGGTATAGGAACCGAAATACACGTATTCGCCCACGGACGCATTCTTCAGCTTCGTCAGGTACGAAGGTTCCTGTGCGGTGGTTGGTGTGAGCGTGGGTGTCAAACCTGCCGTCATGACCCGGATCTGATGGTCCGCTGTGACGGTGGTCTCCCCATGGGCACAGTATACGAACACGTCGTAGGCTCCGTCCCCGGTGGTCAGGGTGTAGACCGTATTCGCTTTGGTTTCCACGGACGCCGGATGGAGCGACCGTAAATACTGGGCCAGGATGTCGACGTCGTTCTCCGCGATGCCGAAGTCCCGGATGCGGCCGGAGACACCGATGCATACGTCCGTGGAATGAATGTCCCTGAGGGCGATGGCGCCGGGGATGTACCCCATGCCGCCGTTTAGCTGGCTCGCCCAGATGCTCTGGGCCTGAGGCGCGTCGAAGTGGAAAACCACATTGGTATAGGCGAAGATGTACGCTGCCGGCTTCTCCTCCTCAAAGTACACCATGGAGAACGGACCGAAGGCCGCTTCCACATCCCGAAACGTTTTGCCGATCAGGGCTCCTTCCGCAGACGTGACGAAGGCGTCCTGGGCTCGCTGCGCTTCCGCGCAGGCCAGCAAACTGCCGCACAGCAGCACCGCCAGCAACAGTACCACGATCCTCTTCATCGTTCCCAACCTCCTGTTTGTTGTGTCGGATAATATTTATCCTGTTGTTATTTCTGCCCGGTGACGAAGGCCCAGTAGTCCACGTCCTTGAAGTCTGTAGCGTACAGAGAGGGAGCGTCGCCGTAGAGCCGCTTGCCCTTGGCCGCGTTCAGCATGGAGGTGTAGACCCGCTCGTTGGCGTAGGTGGCGTAGGTCTTCTTGGTGGTTCTGATCTGCTCCCCGGTGATCAGGTTCCGCAGCGTGGCGGTCAGAAGAGGATTATACTGCTTCACCTTGCTGCCGTCCCGGAAGGTGAAGTTGGTGACGGTGTCCTTATAGTTGAAGGACAGGATCAGGACGAAGGTGGCCTTGTCGGGGTCGCTGGTCAGGGTCAGGCCCCCGTTGTACAGATTGCCTGAAGTCCTCAGCAGCCGTGCCGTGTCGATGGGCTTGTGCCGGGTGTAGTTCTTATCATAGCCACCCTCGGATTCCTTCCCGGTGACGGGGTCGATGACGGGATGGGCGCAGACGATGTAGTACATGGGTTGGGGGTCCTTGGGCTTGAAATCGTCGAGCCCTCGCACCCCGTAGGCCTCCTGGAAGGCTGCGTCGTTCCAGTTTTTCAGATCCGCCGTTTTGAAGTTGGTCGCGGGACCGGCGGTGGGTTTGGGTGTCTTGGTAGGATACACCTTTTTGGTGGCCTGGGGATCAGTTGTAGGTTTCGGGGTCTTGGTGGGCTTGGGTGTGTTGGTGGGCTTGGGCATATTGGTGGGCTTGGGCGTATTGGTGGGCTTGGCTTCGGCCTTGGGAGAATCGGCCTCTTTGTCCACCGGGGAAACGTCCACGGCCTCCAGCTGGAGGGTCACCTCCGGCAGCGTCACAGTGATCGAGGAGGAACTGCCGGCGCGGGACTGTTCGAGCACATAGATCAGGCGAGCGTGGGCGGTTTCCTCATCCTCGAACGTCAGGTCGAAGATGTCACATTTGCCCAGGGTCAGATGCGCCGTGACGCCGGGGAAATTCACCTCTTTGGCGGCATCCGTGCGGATGCTGGACTTGGAGAACTTGACGGTGGAATTGCCGGACTTGGCGTTCAGATTGGTGACGGCGATCCAAAGGTGATGGATGGTCTTGCGATCCGCGGACAGGATGAAGCGCATGGCGACCTGGTCCGCGCCTTCCACGGGGCTGGACCCCCAGAACACGATCTCGCCTTCGCCGACGTTGGGCATGTTGTCCGCGTCGGGCAGGGCTTTGCGGACCTTGGCCGTGGGCTCAGGAGTGGGTTCAGGCGTGGGCTCGGGCGTGGGCTCGACCTTGGCGGGAGCGGCATCCTCGCCCACAGCCGAGGTGTCCACGGCTTCCAGGGGGATGGTCACCTCCGGCAACGTCACGGTAAACCCGGAGGAGCTGCCGATGCTGGGCTGTTCGAGCCCAAAGACCAGACGGGCACGAGCGGCCTCCTCGCTTTCGAACGTGAGCTCGGGGATGTCGCACTTGCCCAGGGTCAGTTGCTCCGTGGTGCCGGGGCAGTTCACCTCTTTGTCAGCTTCCGTGCTGAGGCTGACTTTGGAGAGCTTGATGTTGGAATTGCCGGAGCTGGCCGCCAGATTGGTGGCGGTGATCCTCAGATGGTGGATGGTCTTGCGATCCGCGGACAGGATGAAGCGCATGGCGATCTCGTCGGCGCCCTCCCCGGGGGCGGACCCCCAGAACACGATCTCACCCTCCTGCAGCGCGGGCATACCCTCCGCGTCGGGCAGGGCCTTGCGGACCTTGGCCGTAGGCTCGGACGTGGGTTCCGTCGTAGGCTCGGGCGTAGGCTCAGCCGTGGGTTCCGGTGTCGGCTCGGGTGTGGGCTCCGGCGTGGGCTCAGTCGTGGGTTCGGGCGTGGGCTCGGGCGTAGGCTCCGGTGTCGGCTCGGGCGTAGGCTCAGCCGTGGGCTCAGTCGTGGGTTCAGATGTTGGTTCGGCTTTGGCAGCAGCTTCATTGCCTGCCGCCGAGGCGTCCACCGCTTCCAGGGGGATGGTCACCTCCGGCAGCGTCACGGAGAAGCCGGAGGAGCTGCCGATGCTGGGCTGGTCAAGCCCAAAGACCAGGCGAGCGTGGGCGGTTTCCTCATCTTCAAAGGTGAGGTCAAAGATGTTGCACTTGCCCAGGGTCAGATGCTCCGTGACGCCGGGGAAGTTCACCTCTTTGGCGGCCTCCGTGCTGATGCTGGACTTGGAGAGCTTGATGGAGGACTTGCCGGACTTGGCCGAAAGGTTGGTGACGGAAATCCGCAGGTGGTGGATGGTCTTCCGGTCCGCCGACAGGATGAAGCGTATGGCGACTTCATCCGCGCCTTCCACGGGACTGGACCCCCAGAACACGATCTCGCCCTCCTGCAGGGCGGGCATGTCCTTTGTGTCGGGTAGGGCCTTGCGGGCATTGGCCGTGGGCTCCGGTGTGGGCTCCTCGGTGGGCTCAGCTGTCGGTTCTGCAGTCGGCTCCGGCGTGGGCTCCGCGGTAGGTTCCGGCGTAGGTTCTGCCGTGAGCTCCGCGGTAGGTTCGGGTGTCGCTTCCGGCTCTGCGGTCGCGGCGGGCTCCTCGGCAGGAGCGGGGGCCTCGGTGGGCTCAGCGGACGCAGACTTCTGCGTCTCCACCGCGACGGCCGTGGCAGCAGGGACCGCGACCTGGGTTTTCTGCTTCTTCAGCAGGGGGACGATCAGGACGGCCAGCGCCACGAGCAGGGCTAGCACCAGGACGCAGAGGGTGATGAGCACGGCCACCAGACCACTCCGCTGCTTTTTCTGCTTCTTGACCGGCTGTTGCAATGGGGACACTGGCGGCGGTGTGGGCGCCGCATGCACCGGCGCGGCCACAGGCTCAGGCTCAGGCTCCGGCTCGGGTTCCGGCTCCGGCTCGGGTTCAGGCTCAGGCTCGGGCTCAGGTTCCGACTCGGGCTCAGGTTCCGACTCGGGCTCTGGTTCAGGCTCCGGCTCGGGTTCAGGCTCAGGCTCAGGTTCAGGCACGGCCACAGGCGCGGGCTCCGGCTCCGGTTCGACCACTGGCTCGGGTTTAGGCTCCGGTTCGGATGTCGGCTCAGGCTCCAGGTCCAGTTCTACAGGGGCCACAAAGATGGGCTTGGGGGCCGATTGAGATGCAGGGACTTCAACGACAGGTTCCGGTGCAGGTTCAGGGTCAGTCGCCAACTCGGGTTCCGGCGCGATCTCCGATACAGGCTCCGAGACGGACGCGGGCGCGGGTCCCTGTTCCGGCGCGGGGGCAGGCTCGGGCTCGGGTTCGGGCACCGGGGCCGCGTCTGGAGGGGTCAGGCTGATCAGGGGGTTGCCGCAATAGATGCAGAACTTGGCATCCTTGAGCACGGGCTTTCCACAGTTAGGACAGAACATTTTGATCGCTCCCTTTCTTCTGGTTCGACGCGGGCGGGCCGTGCCCGCAAAATCTCATGCATATTATATATGGGTAGGGATTCAAAAGCAAGGGGCGGAAGAGAGAAAGGGGCTGCGTTCTTGGCGGGGGACCCGACAAAAGACACGCCAAAACCCGCTACCTTAGTCTTGCGAAGTCGCCGGGATGGGTGTATAATACCATATTCAATGGGGAGGAAGGACCTTCCTTTGCCCGGCGTTAAGAATCTGACCCAAGGAGCAAACAGCAATGGAAGAAGCACCGAAGATCAAAAACTTCATCGAAGAAGCCATCGAGGAGGACCTGAAGAAGTTCCGGGAGCTGTACCCGGACAAGGAGCCTCGCGTCAAGACCCGGTTCCCGCCGGAGCCCAATGGGTATCTGCACATCGGCCACGCCAAGGCCCTGACCATCGACTTCTCCATGGCGGAGAAGTACGGCGGCACCTGCAACCTGCGGTACGATGACACCAACCCCACCAAGGAGGGGACGGAGTACGTGGACGCCATCGAGCAGGACATCCGCTGGCTGGGCTTTCAGTGGGACAAGCTGGTCTTTGGCTCCTCCTACTTCGACCAGTGCTACGAGCTCGCCAAGAAGCTCATCCGCAAGGGCGTAGCCTACGTGGACGACCTCACCAAGGAGGAGATGAAGGCCTACCGGGGCACGTTGACGGAGCCCGGCAAGAACAGCCCCTGGCGGGATCGGTCCGTGGAGGAGAATCTGGACCTGTTCGAGCGCATGAAGAACGGGGAGTTCGAGAACGGCGCCAAGACCCTCCGGGCCAAGATCGACATGGCCTCTCCCAACATCAACATGCGGGACCCGGCTCTCTATCGGATCATCCACATGCCCCATCATCAGACCGGGGACAAGTGGTGCATCTACCCCATGTACGATTTCGCCCATCCCATCCAGGACGCCATCGAGGGCGTGACCCACAGCCTGTGCTCCCTGGAGTACGAGATCCATCGGCCCCTCTACAACTGGGTGGTGGAGCAGTGCGAGTTCGACAATCGGCCTAACCCCCGGCAGATCGAGTTTGCCCGCCTGAACCTGACCAACACGGTCATGAGCAAGCGCAAGCTCCGCATGCTGGTGGAGGAGGGCATCGTGTCCGGCTGGGACGATCCCCGGATGCCCACATTGTGCGCCATGCGCCGGAGGGGCTATCCCGCCGAGGCCATCCGCGATTTCTTGAGCCGCATCGGCGTCGCCAAGGCCGACTCCGTGGTGGAGACGGCCCTCCTCGAAGCCTGCGTTCGGGACAACCTGAACGCCACGGCCTACCGGATGATGGCGGTGACGGAGCCCGTGAAGCTCATCATCGAGAATTGGCCCGAGAGGAAGACGGAGGAGATCGAGCTTGAGAACCTGCCCGGCAACGAGGAAGCGGGCACCCGTACCGTCACCTTCTCCAAGGAGCTCTACATCGAGAAGAGCGACTTCTCTGCCGATCCGCCCAAGAAGTTCTTCCGCCTGAAGCCCGGCGGCGAGGTCCGGCTCAAGGGCGCCTACATCGTCCTCTGCACGGGCTTTGAGACCGACGAGGAAGGGAACGTGACCCTGATCCGCTGCACCTACGACCCCGAGACCCGCAGCGGCGAATGCCAGCGCAAGGTCAAGGGCACCATCCACTGGCTGTCCACCCTGGACGCCGTGCCCGCAAAGATCAGGCACTACGAGCCTCTGCTCGCTGAGACTGCGGCCGACGACGCCGAAGCCGAGGCCGAAGCGGAGGCCGAGGGCGAATATGTGGGCGGCGCCAAGGATCGGGACTTTTTGAAGACCATCAACCCCGACAGCCTGCAGATCCTCCACGGCTTCGTGGAGCCCGCGGCCGCCAAGGCCCCCGCCGGCACCCGGTATCAGTTTTTGCGCATGGGCTACTACTGCGCGGATTTGGACACCAGCGATGACAAGCCCGTGTTCAACCGGGTGGTGGGCCTCAAAGACTCCTTCAAACCTGCAAAATAATACCTGCAAAATGAGGTAATAGAAATGGATACCGTTCGTACAAGATTCGCTCCCAGCCCCACGGGGTATATGCATCTCGGCAACCTGCGCAGCGCGCTCTATACCTACCTGTACGCCAAGGCCAACGGCGGCAAGTTCATCCTGCGCATCGAGGACACGGACCAGTCCCGGTACGTGCCCGGACGCCAAGGCCAACGGCGGCAAGTTCATCCTGCGCATCGAGGACACGGACCAGTCCCGGTACGTGCCCGGAGCGGTGGACGTGATCTACCGCACCCTCAAGAGCATCGGCATGCAGTGGGACGAGGGCCCCGACATCGGCGGCGACTACGGCCCCTACGTCCAGAGCGAGCGCAAGAGCATGTACCTGCCCTACGCTCAGGAGCTGGTGAAGAAGGGCAAGGCCTACTACTGCTTCTGCACCGAGGAGGAGCTCTCCGCCCGCCGGGAGGAAGCGGCCAAGCGGGGCGAGACCTTCAAATACGACAAGCACTGCCTGCATCTCTCTCCCGAAGAGGTCCAGCGGCGGCTGGACGCCGGGGAGCCCTACGTGATCCGGCAGAACGTGCCCGAGAGCGGCGAAGCGTCCTTCGACGACGCCATCTACGGCCATATCGCCGTGGACTGCTCCGATCTCGACGACATGATCCTCATCAAGGCCGACGGCATGCCCACCTACAACTTCGCCAACGTGATCGACGACCACACCATGGGCATCACCCACGTCATGCGGGGCAACGAGTATCTGGCGAGCACGCCCAAGTATAACCTGCTTTACGACGCCTTCGGCTGGGAAAAGCCCACCTATATCCACATGACCCCCATCATGCGGGACGCATCCCACAAGCTCAGCAAGCGGGACGGGGACGCCTACTTCGAGGATTACATCAACAAGGGGTATCTGAAGGAGGCCATCGTGAACTACGTGGCCCTGCTGGGCTGGAACCCCGGGGATGATCGGGAGTTCTTCACCATGGATGAGCTCATCGGCGCCTTCTCCGTGGACGGCATGAGCAAGTCCCCCGCCATCTTCGATGTGAACAAGCTCACCTGGATGAACGCGGAGTATATCCGCCGCCTGACCCCGGAGGCCTTCACGGCCCAGGCCATGCCCTACTACGAGAAGGCGGGCATCGACACCAGCCGGACCGATGTGCTCTGCCGCATCTTGCAGCCCCGGGTGGAGACCTTTGCCCAGATCCCCGAGATCGTGGACTTCCTCGCCCAGCTCCCCGACTACGACGTGGAGCTGTTCACCAACAAGAAGAGCAAGACCAACCCGGACGTGGCCCGGGAGGTTTTGGACATGGTGATCCCGCTGCTCGAGAGCCTGCCCGACTGGGAGGAGGCCACCGTCCATGACGCCCTCATGAACCTGGCCGCCGAGAAGGGGCTGAAGAACGGCACCCTCCTCTGGCCCGTGCGGATCGCCCTCGCCGGCAAGCAGGTGACCCCCGGCGGCGCCATCGAGATCGCCCTCCTGCTGGGGCGGGCGGAGAGCCTGAAGCGGCTGAAGGCTGGAAGGGAGAAATTAGCATGAAGCTGGGCGTGATCGGCCTCCCCAACGTGGGGAAGAGCACCCTGTTCAACGCCATCACCCAAGCCGGGGCCCAGGCTGCCAACTACCCCTTCTGCACCATCGAGCCCAACGTGGGCGTGGTGGCGGTGCCGGATAAGCGGCTGGACGTGCTGGCGGACATGTACCACCCTGAGAAGTACACCCCCACCACCATCGAGTTCGTGGACATCGCGGGCCTGGTGCGCGGGGCCAGCCGGGGCGAGGGTCTGGGGAACAAGTTCCTCTCCCACATCCGGGAAGTGGACGCGGTGGTCCACGTGGTCCGCTGCTTCGAGGACGGGAACGTGGTCCATGTGGACGGCAGCATCGACCCGGTCCGGGACGCGGAGACCGTGAATCTGGAGCTGATCTTCGCGGACATGGACACCCTGCAAAAGCGCATCGACAAGAACACCCGCCTCGCCAAGGCCGACAAGAAGGTGGCGGGGGAGGTGGAGCTCCTCAAGCGCCTCTACGAGCATCTGGAGAGCGGCCAGCCCGCCCGGACCTTCGAGGCAGACAAGGAGGAGAAGGAGGTCATCCGCACCTGCTTCCTGCTCACCGACAAGCCGGTCATTTATGTGGCGAACATCGCCGAGGACGACATCGGCAACGACGACAACCCCTTCGTGAAAGCCCTCTACGAGGTCGCCCAAAAGGAGGAAGCCGGTTGCCTCACCATCTGCGCCCGCATCGAGGAGGAGATCGCGGAGCTGGAGCCCGCCGAGAAGCAGGAGTACCTGCAGGAGCTGGGCATCGAGGAAAGCGGTCTCGACAAGCTGATCGCCACCTGCTACGACCTTTTGGGCCTCATGAGCTTCCTCACCGCCGGTCCTAAGGAGGTCCGGGCCTGGACCATCCAGAAGGGCACCAAGGCCCCCCAGGCCGCCGGGAAGATCCACACGGACTTCGAGCGGGGCTTCATCCGGGCCGAGGTGGTCAACTTCGACGATCTCGTCGCCAACGGCACCATGCAAGCCTGCAAGGACAAGGGCCTCATCCGCTCCGAGGGCAAGGACTACGTCATGCGGGACGGGGACGTGGTGGTCTTCCGATTCAATGTGTAAGCCGATTTTCAATGGCAGGGAGGGCATGGCCCTCCCGATATTTTTATCCAGGAATGTATATTTATGGCGAAAAAATGCAAATTTATGCGTACATAGAATATGCACATTTTGTACGTATGAAGTTTACAATTCCATAAAACCCTGTTCAAAACCAACTGATACAATGCATATAGTGGTCAATGTGCGAAAGTATAAACATACGGTTCAGACCCCTATATGTAGGCTAACCGAGCCTGAAAGGGCGCAAGATGCGGCTCCAAGCGCTCTTCTGAAAGCGGAAAAAAAGGCAAATAATCAGAAAAATTTTAGTGCCCCAAATACAGCACATTTCCCGGTGAAGAGGACCGATCCGCGGTGTATGACCGGGAATAATACAAGGAGGCCCGTAAATGGTGAAAAAGAAGAGAAAGCATAAGAAGCGCAGGCGGCTCATCATCCGCCCCCGGTTTTTCCTGGTGGTGGCCCTGCTGGTGCTGGCCCTGGGCGTGCTTATTTTGCTCCTGGTATCCCTCTTCTCCGGCGGCTCCGGTCAAAGCACCGATCCTATTCAGTCCACCGAGGGAGGGCCGCGGAAGGGCGGCATCCTGTCGTTCCTGATCAAAGAAACGCCGACCCCCGTGCCGACGCCCACACCGACGCCCACGCCCACGCCCACGCCTACGCCCACGCCCAAGCCCACGCCCCGTTTCGTGGACAGCAGCAATCCCAGTCGCTACGGCTACGTGCCCCATCTGCAGGTGGACGGGAAGGATGTGGACGCCACCAGCTACAAGCGCTCCGAGAAGCTCGAATTTGGCGACAGCACCCTCTATGCTCAGGTCCCCGGCGTGCTGACCTTCCGGGGCAACAACTATCGGAATGTGTCGGCCGCCTCCGAGCTGAACCTGACCGAGTACAAGATGTCCGTGGTGGAGCGGTTCGGCATCGGCTCCCTTTCCAAGGGCAACCGCAGCGGCAAGGGCAGCTGGTCCGGCTGCGGCTGGACGGGTCAGCCCCTGATCGTCCAGTGGGACGAAGAGGTGAAGGCGACGTTGAGCCGCTATGAATGGGCCAAGCAGAAGACCAACTTAGTGGAGGTCATCTACCCCACGGAGGACGGCCACATCTACTTCCTGGATCTGGAGACCGGGAAGAAGACCCGGGACGACTTGAACTTCCGCATGCCCTTCAAGGGCACCGGCTCCATCGATCCCCGGGGCCTGCCATTGCTCTATGTGGGCTCCGGCGACGAGTACGAGGCGGACGACCAGAAGTCCCGCGCCATGATCATCTCCCTCATCGACGGCCGCAAACTCTATGAGTTCGGCGTCCAGGGCCGGGAGCCCTTCGCCGTGCGCCAGTGGAACGCCTATGACAGCGCGCCCTTGGTGGATGAGAAGACGGACACCTTGATCTGGCCGGCGGAGACGGGCATCCTCTACACCATGAAGCTCAACACCGTCTTTGACGCCCGGGGCGGCACCATCAGCGTGAACCCGTCCCACATCGTCAAGCTCCGGTACGACAGCAACAACTCCTACGACAAGATCGACAAGGCGGATTCCTCCCATAAGTGGCTGGGCTACGAGGGCAGCGCCGCCGTGTGGAACGGGTTCATCTATCTTGCGTCCAACGACGGCCTCTTCCAGTGCGTCGATCTCAACACCATGCAGATCAAGTGGATCGCCGACACCAAGGACGACACCAACGCCTCCCCGGTGCTGGACGTGATCTCGGAGACCGAGGCGTACCTCTATGTGGGCACCTCCCTCCACTTCACCCAGGACAGCGGCCACAAGGGCGTGACCCCCTTCTTTAAGATCAACGCCATGACCGGCGAGATCATGGGGCAGTACCAGCTGACGGTGGAGACGGTCTCCGGCGTGTCCGGCGGCATCCAGGCTACGGCGGCCCTGGGGCAGAACAACCTGAGCGATCTCGTGTTCGTGCCCTTCGCCCGGTACGGCGGCAAGGAAAAGGGCGTGCTGGTGGCCCTGCGCAAGGACACCATGGAGAAGGAGTGGGAGATGCCCATGGAGAACTACACCTGGTCCTCTCCGGCCATCTTCTACAACAGCAAGGGTGACGGGTATCTCGTCCAGGCCGACAGCAAGGGGAACATCTTCCTGATCGAAGGCCGCACGGGCAAGGTGCTGGACAAGATCAATCCCACTAAGAACGGCAGCAACTTCGAGGCGTCCCCGGCCCTCTTCGGCAACATGCTGGTCCTGGGCAGCCGCGGCGACATGACCATCTTCTTCATTCGCCTTTCCTAACGAAACTGACCTGCAAGCGCTCCGTGAGAACGGGGCGCTTTTCCAACCGAAAAAGGAGGCAAGAGCCATATGATCCGTTTGATGGAGATCGACGAGAGCAGCTTTGAAGCCGCACGGCGGCTGGAGGTGAGGCCGGACCAGCGCCGCTTTCTGGACAGCCCCCTGGGGATCCTGGCCCGGGGGTACGTGTACCGGGCGCAGCGGGCCCGGGTGCTGGCCATCGAGGGCGACGGGGAGGTCGTGGGCCTCATGCTGGTGAAGGATATGGATGAGGAACCGGCCTGCTACGACCTGCAGCAGTTTATGATCGACCGGCATTTTCAGGGCCGGGGCTATGGGGCGGCGGCTCTGGGCCTGCTGCTGGAGCGGCTTAGGGCGGAGAAAAAGTACCCCGTGGCGGAGGTCTGCGTCCATCGGGAGAACGCCGCCGCCCTGGCGCTGTTTGCGGGGGCGGGCTTTGCCGACACGGGCTACGTGGACCCGGACGTGCCGGACTGCCTGAACCTGATGTGTCGCCTGTAAAAAACGAACATGGCGCTCCCCTTGCGGGGCGACGCAGCTTGTCAAAAGCTTTTTTGACAGGCTGCATCAGGCTGTTGGGAAGGATGGCAGAAGCCGCGTTCTTCGACAGCCTGAGGCGCTTTTTTCATGGGGCGCTTGCGGCGCTGGCCCTCCTATGCTATGATATATTCAAATTAGTATGCCCCGCCGGTCCTTCGGCGGGGGAAGGAGGACCTATGAAGAGATGCGCCGTGGGTGGACAGGCCGTCATGGAGGGGGTCATGATGAAGAACCCCGAGAACGGCACCGCATTGGCTGTGCGCCAGAGCGACGGCACCATCGTCACCGAATATTATCAAAACAAGCGGAAGTATAAGAAGGGGACCTTTCCCACCTGGCCCGTGGTCCGGGGGGTGTACGCCTTTGTGGAGGCCCTGTCCGGCGGTTTGAAGATCACCACCCGCAGCGCGGAGCTGCTGGGGGAGGAGATGGAGGAGCCTACCAAGTTCGAAAAATGGCTGTCGCAGAAGCTGGGCAAGTCCGCGGGGGACATGGCCATGACCGTGGCGGTGATCCTGGCGGCGGCCCTGGCCGTGGGCCTGTTCGTGATTTTGCCCTCCCTGCTGGTGAGCTTTTTGGGGATCGAGAGCACCTTTCTGGTGAGCCTGCTGGAGGGCGTGGTGCGGCTGCTGATCTTCCTGGGCTACCTGCTGGCCATCTCCCGGATCAAGGACATCCACCGGGTGTTCATGTACCACGGGGCCGAGCACAAGACCATCGCCTGCTATGAGGCCGAGGGGGACATGACCCCGGAGAACATCCTGAAGCACACCCGGCTCCATCCCCGGTGCGGCACCAACTACCTGTTTTTGGTCATGATGGTGTCCATCCTCTTTTTCGCCTGCATCCCGGTCCGTGCCTTCCTGCCCCGGGTGCTGACCCGTTTGCTGTTCATCCCCCTGGTGGCGGGCCTTGCCTATGAGGTGCTCAAAGCGGCCGCCGCTTCCGACGGGTGGCTGGCCCGGGCGGTCCGGGCGCCGGGCCTCGCTTTGCAGCACATCACCACCGCCGAGCCTACGGCGGACATGGTGGAGGTGGCCCTGGCCGCCTTCAATCTGGCCATGGACCCGCCGGATAGGGATATTAAGGTAGCTGCACCCTCCGAACGGGGCACCTGTGAGCCCCCACATCCGTCGCCTGCGGCGCCACCTTCAGCCCAGGGGCTTACGCCCGGCCTCGCTGAAAACGACCCACAGGGTCATTTTCCGGGACGCTGCGGCCCCCAGGGGGAAGGCGTTGTTGAGCCCTCCGTCGAGGGTGAGCATGCCCAAGACGAAGGCGCAGGGGAAGCATCGGATGACCAGGCGTGAGCTGGCGGCGGCCTTGGCCCCGGCAGCGGGGGCGGAGGCCGAAATCGAAGCAAAGTTTTTGCGGGAAGCGTCGGCGGACGAAGATTGGCTCCGCACCGCCATCGCCCGGCGGCTGAGGGGCGAGCCATTGCAGTACATCCTGGGGGAGTGGGAGTTCATGGGCCTGCCCTTCTATGTGGGGCCGGGGGCCCTGATCCCGCGGCAGGACACGGAGACTTTATGTGAAGCGGCCCTTGCCTGGCTGAAACCGCGCCCCGACGCCCGGGTCCTGGATCTATGCTGCGGTACCGGCTGCATCGGCGTGAGCCTGGCGAAGCTGGACGGGGCACGGGTGGCCTTCGCGGATGTTTCACCGGACGCCCTGGCTTTGGCGCAGCGGAACGCCGCCAGAAACGGCGTGGACGGCATCTTCTACGAAAGCGACCTGTTTACCCATGTGCCGGGGGTCTATGACCTCATCGCCTGCAACCCGCCCTATCTGTCCGCGGCGGAGATGAAGGCCTGCCAGAAGGAGCTCACCTTCGAGCCAGCCCTGGCCCTCTATGGCGGCGAGGACGGTTTGGACTTCTACCGGAGGCTGGCGGCAGAGTGGGCGGCGCATGTGCGCCCCGGCGGCCTGCTGCTCATGGAGATCGGGTATGCGCAGGGGGACGCCGTTGGGCGGCTGTTCCCCCATGCAACCATACGCAAGGACATCTGCGGCCTGGATCGGGTCGCCTGTGTGGAGAGGATATGAAGGAGAAGCTGAACAAACTGAAGGCGCGGTACGAGGAGCTGGGACGGCTCCTGTCCGCCCCCGACGCCATGGCCGATATGCAGGCGTGGAAGGAGATGAACCGGGAGCGGGTGCAGCTGGAGGAGATCGTGGCGGTCATCGACCGGTACGAGAAGAACCTGCAGGAGCAGGCCGACTGTCGGGAGATGCTGGAGGAGCATCTGGACGCGGACATGAAGGAGTTGACCCTCCTGGAGCTGGACGAGCTGAAGGCGGCCGAGGAGGCCATCAGCGAAGAATTGAAGCTCCTGCTGCTCCCCAAGGACCCCAACGACGAGAAGGACGTGATCTTGGAGATCCGGGCCGGCACCGGCGGTGAGGAAGCGTCCCTGTTCGGCGGGGACCTGCTCAGGATGTACCAGCGGTATGCCGAGCGGCACCGGTACGCCATCGAGTTCGTAGAGGACAATAGGACCGAGATGGGCGGCGTCAAGGAGGTGGTGCTGACCGTCTCCGGTCGGGGCGCCTACTCCCGGCTGAAGTTTGAAAGCGGCGTCCACCGGGTCCAGCGGGTGCCCGAGACCGAGAGTCAGGGGCGCATCCACACCAGCGCCGCCACCGTGGCGGTCATGCCCCAGGTGGACGAGGTGCAGGTGGAGATCAAGGATTCGGACATCCAGATCGACACCTACCGCAGCAGCGGCGCCGGCGGCCAGCACGTGAACAAGACCTCCTCCGCCATCCGCATCACCCATATCCCCACGGGCATCGTGGTGGCCTGCCAGGACGAGCGGAGCCAGTATAAGAACAAGGACAAGGCCATGCAGGTCCTGCGCAGCCGCATCTACGACCTGTACCAGTCCAAGCAGGACGCTGCCGTGTCCAGCGCCCGCAAAAGCATGGTGGGGTCCGGGGATAGGAGCGAGCGCATCCGCACCTACAATTTCCCCCAGAACCGGGTCACGGACCACCGGATCAACCTGACCCTCTACAAGCTGGAGCAGTTCATGGACGGGGATATGGACGAATTGATCGACGCCCTGATCCTGGCTGAGCGGACCCGGCAGCTGTCAGGGGAGGATTCTTGATTTTTTCTTTTGCCGCTTTTTCTCTTTAGACAAAGAGAAAAAGCGGCGGAAAAAGAGAAACTTAAGAAAAAGATAGACTTTTTCGCCCTTTCCGACTTATCTTCTTAAAGTTCTTTTGGGCAGCTTTTCTTTCAAGAAAAGCTGCAAATATAATGATTACCTCTGTTATCAAAACAACTGATCCAACGCAAGCCGCAACCCAGGGCGCGGCCATCCTCCGCGCCGGGGAGCTGGTGGCCTTCCCCACGGAGACGGTCTACGGCCTGGGCGCCAACGGCCTCGACGGGCAGGCGGTCGATCGCATCTTCGTAGCCAAGGGCCGTCCCAACGACAACCCGCTCATTCTGCACGTGGCCGAGAAGGTGGACGCCTTCCGCCTGTGGGCGACTGAGCCGCCCCACGCCCGGGCGCTCATGGACACCTTCTGGCCCGGCCCCCTGACCCTGATCTATTACCGTTCGGCTATCGTCCCCGACCAGGTGACGGCGGGCCTCGACACGGTGGCGGTCCGCATGCCGGACAACGCCGCTGCCCGGGCCCTCATCGCCGCCGCCGGCGTGCCCGTCGCCGCCCCCAGCGCCAACCTGTCCGGCAAGCCCAGCCCCACCACCGCAGAGCACGTCCTTCAGGACATGGACGGCCGCATCCCCCTCATCCTGGACGGGGGCCCCTGCCGCTACGGGGTGGAGAGCACCGTCCTGTCCCTGGCGGGCACCCCCACCATCCTGCGGCCCGGCGCGGTGACCAAGGAGATGCTGGCCGCCATCCTGGGCGAGGTGGCTCTGGCCCCCAGCATTCTGGCCCCCCTCAGCGCCGGCGAGAAGGCCGCGTCCCCAGGCATGAAGTACAAGCACTACGCCCCCAACGCCCAGGTGCTGGTGGTGGTGGGCGAAGCGGAGCCCGCCGCTCGCCGCCTCTCGGCTTTATATGACGAATTTGCCGCCCAGGGCCGCCGGCCCTGCATCGCTGCCACGGCCGAGGCCCTGCCCTTCTACGGCCGTCGCCGCACTGCCCTGCTGGGCACCCGCCGGGACCCCACCACCCTCTGTAGCCGCCTCTTCGCCCTGCTCAGGGAGCTGGACACCGAGGCCGACGTGATCCTGGCGGAGGGCATCGGCACCGAGGGCACGGGCCTTGCCTTCATGAATCGGTTGTTGCGTTCCGCCGGGTTCCGGGTGGAATATCTGTAGGCTATAGGTCCTTTCACCAAATTTTAGTTGAAAGGGATGCCGCGTTGTGATATACTGCTATAAATGAGTATGAAGATTGCATTGGCGTGTGACCACGGGGCTTTCGCCCTGAAGGAAAAGGTCAGAGGCTGGCTCACCGAGGCCGGCTATGAGGTCCGCGATTTCGGCTGCTACGGCCCCGAAAGCGTGGATTATCCGGACTATGCCCTGCCTGCCGCCGAGGCGGTGGCCCGCCATGAGGCGGACCGGGGCGTGCTTTTGTGCACCACGGGCATCGGCGTCAGCATCAGCGCCAACAAGGTCAGGGGCGTGCGCTGCGCCCTCTGCACCGACACCATGACCGCCCGCATGACCCGAGAGCACAACGACACCAACGCCCTCGCCATGGGCGCCGGGGTGGTGGGGGAGAACCTGGCGAAGGAGATCCTCTTCACCTGGCTCGAAACGCCCTTCTCCGGGGCCGCCCGGCATCAGCGCCGCATCGACAAGATCAGCGCCTACGAATCGCAAACCTAAAAGTTGAAATAGGAGGAGTATCTATGAGCAAAGTAACCGTGATCGACCATCCTCTCGTGCAGCACAAGCTGGCCCTTCTCCGCGACAAGGAGACCGGCACCAAGGCCTTCCGCGAGCTGGTGAGCGAGCTCGCCATGCTGATGGGCTACGAGGTCACCCGGGACCTGCCTTTGCAGGAGGTGGAGGTGGAGACCCCCATCACCAAGGCCCCCTTCAAGATGCTGGCCAACGAAAAGCTGGCTGTGGTTCCCATCCTTCGGGCGGGCCTCGGCATGGCGGACGGCATGATGAACCTGATCCCCCACGCTAAGATGGGTCATATCGGTCTCTACCGCAATCCTGACACCCTCATGCCCACGGGCTACTACTGCAAGCTGCCCGACGACATCGACCAGCGGGACACCATCATCGTGGACCCCATGCTGGCCACGGGCAACTCCGCCATCGAAGCCATCCGCCTGGTCAAGGACGCTGGCGCCAAGACCATCCGTCTCGTGTGCCTCATCTCGGCGCCCGAGGGCATCTATGCCATCCAGAAGGCCCATCCCGATGTGGACATCTATGTGGCCAGCATCGACGAGAAGCTCAACGAGCACGGCTACATCGTGCCGGGCCTGGGCGACGCGGGCGACCGCCTGTTCGGAACGAAATAAAACCAATCGAAGGGGGCGGCATGCCCCTTTTTCTGTATCTATCCCCGAAAGGAGGAAGGACCATGGATTCCATGATCGACAAGATCCGTGCGGCGGAGCAGCAGGCTGAGGACATCCGCGCCCAGGCGGCGACGGACGCCCGGGACATGGCGGCCCGCGCCCGGGAGGAGGCGGCTGAGCGTCTGATCGCGGCGGCGGAAGCCGAGCGGCAGAAGACCCGGGAGGCCCTCGCCAAGGCGGAGGAGGACGGCAAGGTCCTGGCCCGTCAGGTCCTGGCCGAAGCCCGTGAGGTCGTGGCCCGAGAGGAGGCCGCGGCCCGCGCCAAGCTTCCGGACGCGGTGGCCTATCTTATGGAAAGGGTCGATACACAGGTATGATCGTATCCATGAAGCGTCTCACCCTGGTGGGCATCCGCCAGGAGGAGGCGGACATCCTGAAGGCCCTGCAGAAGGCCGGCGCCGTGGAGCTCATCTCCGTTTCCGCCGATGACGACGGAGGCGAGGGAGCCCGACGGTTGGACGAGACCGCGGAGAGGATCAGCCGCTTCTCCGAGTCGTTGTCCGCCATCAAGCCCTATGCCAAGAAGCCGGGCTTTTTGGCCCCCACCCGGGAGGAAAAGCTGGAAAAGATGCAGCAGGACGTGGGGGAGGCCGAGGCGGCTTCCGAACACATCCGCACCATATTGGAGGAGAAGAAGCAGATCGATGCGCGGCTCGAGAAGGATGCCACCACCCTCGCTGCCCTGGTGCCCTGGGCCGACATGAAACAGGACATGGCATCGGTGACCTCCACCAAATACACCCATTGCTTCGTCGGCCTCGTGGACGCGGCGGCGGAAGCGGCCATCCGAGAGCAGGAAGCCATCTCCGCGGAGTTCTACGGGGAGGCGGGCAATCGGGCCGCCGTCTTGGCGTGCCTCAAGGAGGACGCCCGCCTGGTGGCCGGGTTCCTCAAGACCATCAACTGGACCGACGTGATCTTCCCCCGCATGAAGGGCACCCCCCGGGAGGCCATGGCGGCCTTGGAGCAGGATATGGCCGCCGGGGAGAAGCGGCTCGCGGAGCTGCAGACCGAGCTCGAAAGCTGCGGCGTCAACGCGGCGGTCCTGGAGAACGCGGCGGACGCGCTGCTTATCGAGCGGGACAATCTGGCCGCCGAGACCCAGGTGGAGAAGGACACCTCCGTCTTTCGCCTGGAGGGCTGGGTCCGGTCCGACGAGGTGGACAAGGTGGAGCAGGCCATCCGGTCCGTCACCGAAGATTACTACACCGAGTATCGTGACCCGGCGGAGGATGAGGTGCCGCCGGCCGTGCTGAAGAACGACACCTTCATCACCCCCTTCGAATCCCTCATCACCCTGTATTCCCTGCCCGACGCCCGGGCCATCGACGCCACGCCCTACATGACGCCCTTCTACATCTTCCTGTTCGGCATCATGCTCTCCGACACGGGCTACGGCCTCATCCTGTCCCTGGGCGCCTGGCTGTTTTTGAAGCTGAAGAAGCCCACGGGCGGCCTCAAGGGCCTGGCCACGGTCCTCTTCTGGGGCGGCGTGTCCACCATGATCTGGGGCGTGCTCATCGGCACCTTCTTCGGGTTGGATTACGACGTGCTCCTGGGCACCAAGGACGTCTTCCCCCTGCTCATCGACCCCACCAGCAACCCGGTGGGCATGCTGCTGTTCTGCCTGCTGCTGGGCATCATCCACCTCTCCTGCGGCCACCTCATCAAGATGAAGATGTGCCTGGGGCAGAAGGACTGGCAGAGCGCCGTGTTCGACAACCTGAGCTGGGTGTTCATCCTGATCGGCGTCGTCCTGGCGGCCCTGCCCATGGCGTCCGGCTTCTTCGATCCGCCCCTGAACCTCAGCTGGTTCACGGCATTGCACCTCGACACGGTGGGCCTCGTCCTGCTGCTGGCGGGCTCGGCCATGATCCTGCTCTTCAAGGGCCGGGACAAGAAGAACCCCATCTCCCGCCTGGCCTCCGGCTTCGGCGGGATCTACGGGGCCACCAGCTACCTGAGTGACATCCTGTCCTATGCGCGACTGCTGGCGTTGGGCATCGCCACCGGCTACCTTGCCATGGTGTTCAACACCCTCTGCTCCATGCTCATGGGCGGCAGCGGCGTCATGAAGGTGGTGGGCTTCCTCATCGCGGTGGTGCTGCTGATCGCGCTGCATATGTTCAGCATCGCCATCAACACCCTGGGGTCCTTCGTCCACTGCGCCAGGCTCCAGTACGTGGAGTTCTTCAGCAAATTCTATGAAGCGGGCGGTCGGGCCTTCAAGCCCCTGCAATATAAAACAAAACACGTTCAGATCTCTAAGTGATATTCAATTAGGAGGAAAAGCAACATGTTGGAACTCATCAAGGCAAATCTGGGTCTCATCCTGGCCACGGCCGGCGCCGTCGTCGCCGCTGCCGGCGGCATCCTGGGCAGCGCCATCGGCGTGGGCATCGCGGGCGAAGCCGCCGCGGGCCTGGTCTCCGAACAGCCGGAGCGCTTCGGCAACGCCCTCGTTCTGCAGCTGCTCCCCGGCACCCAGGGCATTTACGGCCTGGTGGTGGCGGTGTTCATCGCCCTGCAGGCCGGCCTGCTTCCCGGCGGCGCCGTGGAAGTGACGGTGGCCCAGGGCTGGCGGTTCTTCTTCGCCGCCTTCCCCATGGCTTTGGGCGGCCTCGTGTCCGCCATCCATCAGGCGCGGGTGTCCGCGTCCGGCATCAACACCATCGGCAAGAAACCCGAGGAGTTCGGTCATTGCATGCTGATGGCGTCCATGGTCGAGACCTACGCCATCTTCTCCCTGCTGATCTCCATGCTGCTGATCTTCGGCGTCTGAGGAAGCACCCATGGAGAATCCGGGAAATCGCGCGGACAAGCTGATCGAGCGCATCCTGGGCGAGGCCGAGGCCGATGCCAAGGCCGCCCGGGACAAGGCAGCGGAGGGCTGCCGCGCCGTATCGGCCGACTGCGAAAAGAGGATAGCGGAGCGGGCCCAGGCCGCCGCCGCCAGCCGTGACACCGCCGTGAAGGGGGTGCTGGACGGGGCGCGGACCCGTGCCGAGCTGGACGGGCGCAAGGAGACCTTGGGCGTGCGTCGGCGCATCCTGGACGAGGCCTTCGATGCCGCGGCCAAGGCGCTCAACGCCCTCACCGGCCCCCGCCGGGAGGCCATCCTGCTGGGCATGCTGAAGACGGAGGCCGCCGCGGGCGACGTTGTGCTGCCCGCTAAGCAGGATCGGGCCCTCATCGAAAAGCTCCTCGCTCAGGTCCCCGCCAAGCTGACCCTCAGCGACCAGGACGCCCCCTGTGAGGGCGGCTTCCTGCTCCGGGGCGGCAGCTACGAGAAGGACTGCTCCTTGAACGCCCTCATGGCGGAGCTGCGCCTGAAGGAAGAGACCAACGCGGCCCGCATTCTGTTCAGTTGACAAAGGGAGGCGACCCTATGGCACAAAAAAGCTACGCATACGCCTGTGCCCGCGTCAGCGCGCTCTCGAAGCGACTGCTGGACGACACGGCCCTCAAGCGCATGGCGGAGGGGTCCATGGGCGACGCGCTGCGCATCCTGATCGACGATCGCTACGGCAACCTGCCCGACGCCGGCGAGGGCGACGGGGAGCGGATGATCGAACGGGAGCTGATCGCCATGCGGGAGGAGGTCAGGAGCCTTTCCCCTGAGCCGGCGATCACGGACCTGTTCCTGCTCCAAAGCGACGTGATGAACCTGAAGACCCTCATCAAGGCCCGGCTCCTCGATCAAAAGGACGTGGCCTGGCAGGCGGGCGGCCTCTATGACCGGGAGATTCTGGAGAAGGCCGTCAGCGACCAGGACTATGCCTTCCTGCCGGAGGACATGGTGCCGGAGCTCGTGGCCCTTGAAAAGCGGCTGGCCGTCAGCGTGGAGCCTCAGCTCATCAGCATCGCGCTGGATCGGGCCTATCTCAGGCACGCCCTGAAGGCCACCGCCAAGGACAAGGGCTTCTCCCACTACTTCAAGGCCAAGGCCGACTTCGACAACGTCCTGACCTTCCTGCGGGTCCGCGCCATGGGCGGCGGCCGGGGCATGCTCAAGGATGTGCTGTTGGTGGAGGGCGGCATCCCCTTCAAGGCTTTCTTCGAGGGGTACGACCTGTCCGTGGAGGGCTTCGGCCGGATGGTGGAAAGCTCCGTGTGCCGCCGGGCGCTGGCGACGGCCCTGGACAGGATGTACGGCACGGGCAACATCGGCGAGGTGGAGAAGGCCCGGGACAACTACCTCATGTCCCTCATCGCCGCCCACAAGCACGACGCCATGAGTCTCTACCCCGTGGTGGGCTACATCATCGCCAAGGAGCGGGAGGCCCAGAACGTGCGGCTGATCCTGACGGTGAAGCGCAACGGACTCAACGAGAACGTGATCGCGGAAAGGCTGGTGAAGCTCTATGGCTAAGGCGAAGGTGGCCGTCATCGGCGACAAGGACTCCGTCATGCTCTTCAAAGCCGTTGGCATCGACGTGTTCTACGAGACCGACGGCGAGAAGGCCAACCGGCAGATCAAGCAGCTCGCCCGGGAGGGCTACGGGGTGATCTACCTCACCGAGACCCTGTACCCCCTGTGCGCGGACGCTATCGAGACCTTCCAAACCGAACCCTATCCCGCCATCATCCCCATCCCGGACGTGCACGGCTCCCAGGGCACGGGCATCCGGAACCTGAAGGGGTACGTGGAAACGGCTGTGGGCGTGGATATTCTATTCAATACGTAAAAGAGAGGCAAACCATATGCAAGGTACGATCGTAAAAGTTTCAGGGCCCCTCATCGTGGCGAGCGGCATGGCGGACGTGCAGATGTTCGACGTGGTCCGCGTGTCGAAGCAGCAGCTGATCGGCGAAATCATTGAGCTTCGCGGGGATCGGGCCTCCATCCAGGTCTACGAGGAGACCGGCGGCATCGGCCCCGGGGAGCCCGTCTTTACCACCGGCGCGCCCCTGTCCGTGGAGCTGGGGCCGGGCCTCATCGAGTCCATCTACGACGGCATCCAGCGCCCCCTCACCAAGATCCGGGAGCAGGCGGGCGACCGCATCCCCCGCGGCGTCATGGTGGACGCCCTCGACCACGAGAAGCTGTGGGCCTTCACCCCCGTGGCCAAGGTGGGCGACGAGCTCACCGGCGGCGACGTGCTGGGCACCGTGCAGGAGACGGAGATCGTCACCCACAAGATCATGGTGCCCCCCGGCGTGTCCGGCAAGCTCACCTGGATCTTTGAGGGCGAGGCCAACATCGTCACCCCCATCGCCAAATTGGAAAAGGACGGCAAGGAAGTGGAGCTGCCCATGCTCCAGCGCTGGCCCGTGCGCCGGGGCCGTCCCTATAAGGAGAAGCTGCCTCCCACGGAGCCCATGGTCACCGGCCAGCGGGTCATCGACACCCTCTTCCCGGTCGCCAAGGGCGGCGTGGCCGCCGTGCCCGGCCCCTTCGGCAGCGGCAAGACTGTGGTCCAGCACCAGCTGGCCAAGTGGTCCGACGCGGACATCATCGTCTACGTGGGTTGCGGCGAGCGCGGCAACGAGATGACCGACGTGCTCATGGAGTTCCCGGAGCTGAAGGACCCCAAGACGGGTCTTTCCCTGATGAAGCGGACCATCCTCATCGCCAACACCTCGGACATGCCCGTGGCCGCCCGTGAGGCGTCCATCTACACCGGCATCACCATCGCCGAGTACTTCCGCGACATGGGCTATAAAGTCGCCATCATGGCCGACTCCACCTCCCGCTGGGCCGAGGCCCTTCGTGAGATGTCCGGGCGTCTCGAGGAGATGCCCGGTGAGGAGGGCTATCCCGCCTATTTGAGCTCCCGCCTTGCGGAGTTCTACGAGCGGGCCGGCGTGGTCAAGGTCCTGGGCTCCGGCGACACCACCGGCGCCATCTCCGCCATCGGCGCCGTGTCCCCGCCGGGCGGCGACATCTCCGAGCCCGTCTCCCAGGCCACGCTCCGGATCGTGAAGGTCTACTGGGGCCTTTCCTCCAAGCTGGCCTACGCCCGCCACTTCCCGGCCATCGACTGGCTCCAGAGCTACTCCCTGTACCTGGATCGCCTGGAGGGCTGGTTCAACGAGAACGTGTCCCCCGACTGGGCGGCCATGGTCCAGAAGACCATGAACATCCTCCAGGAGGAGAGCGAGCTCGATGAGATCGTGCGGCTCGTGGGCATCGACGCCCTAAGTCACAAGGACCGGCTCACCATGGAGGCGGCCCGGTCCATCCGCGAGGACTATCTGCACCAGAACGCCTTCCACGAGGTGGACACCTACACCTCCCCCCAGAAGCAGGCGCTGATGCTCAAGACCATCCTGGGCTATTACGAGAAGGCCAACGAGGCGCTCAGTGCCGACGCGCCCTTCAACAAGCTCATCGCCCTGCCCGTTCGGGAGAAGATCGGGCGGTTGAAATACGAGACCGAAGCGGATGCCCCCGCTGCCTATGAGCAGATCATGCAGGAGATGAGCAGCGAGATCGGCGCCCTGGTAGAAGGAGGTCTGAACTGATGCAGAAGGAATATCGTACCATATCCGAGGTCGTGGGCGCGCTGATGCTGGTGAACCAGGTGGAGGGCGTCAAGTACGACGAGCTGGTGGAGATCGTCCAGGAGGACGGCTCCATCCGCCGGGGCAAGGTCCTGGAGGTCAACGGTGACCGCGCTTTGGTCCAGCTCTTCGAGGGCTCCCAGGGCCTCAGGGTCAGCACCGCCAAGGCCCGCTTCATGGGAAGGTCCATCGAGCTCGACGTGGCCCCCGACATGCTGGGGCGGGTCTTCGACGGCATGGGCAAGCCCAAGGACGGCGGCCCCGCCCTGATCCCGGAGAAGCATCTCAACATCAACGGCAACCCCATGAACCCCGCCGCCCGGGACTACCCCTCCGAGTTCATCCAGACCGGCGTCTCCGCCATCGACGGCCTCAACACCCTGGTCCGTGGCCAGAAGCTCCCGGTGTTCTCCGGCAGCGGCCTGCCCCACGCCCAGCTGGCGGCCCAGATCGCCCGGCAGGCCAAGGTGCTCGGCTCCGATGAAAAGTTCGCCGTGGTCTTCGCCGCCGTGGGCATCACCTTCGAGGAAGCGGACTTCTTCATCAGCGACTTTAGGAAGACCGGCGCCATCGAGCGGACGGTCACGTTCATCAACCTGGCGAACGACCCGGCCATCGAGCGTATCGCCACCCCCCGTATGGCCATCACCGCGGCGGAGTATCTGGCCTACGATCTGGGCATGCACGTGCTGGTCATCATCACCGACATCACCAACTACGCCGAGGCATTGCGAGAGATCTCCGCGGCCCGCAAGGAGGTGCCGGGACGGCGCGGCTATCCGGGCTACATGTACACCGACCTTGCCACCATGTACGAGCGGGCTGGCCGCATCCGGGACAACAAGGGCTCCATCACCATGATCCCCATCCTGTCCATGCCCGAGGACGACGTGACCCACCCCATCCCCGACTTGACCGGGTATATCACCGAGGGCCAGATCATCCTCAGCCGCGACCTCTATCGCAAGGGCCTGACCCCGCCCATCAATGTGCTGCCCTCCCTGTCCCGTCTGAAGGACAAGGGCATCGGCAAGGGCAAGACCAGGGAGGACCACGCGGACACCATGAACCAGCTGTTCTCCGCCTACTCTCGCGGCAAGGACGCCAAGGAGCTGGCGGTCATCCTGGGCGATGCGGCCCTGTCCGACACTGACAAGCTCTACGCCAAGTTCGCGGACGCCTTCGAGGCGGAGTACATCTCCCAGGGCTACTACACCAACCGGACCATCCAGGAGACCTTGGATCTGGGCTGGAAGCTGCTGGGCATTTTGCCTCGGACGGAGCTCAAGCGTATTCGGGACGCCTATCTCGACAAGTACTACCATCCCGCGGAGTAAGGGAGGACGCCTATGGCGGCTATTCAGTATAAACCCACCCGCATGGAGCTGTCCAACCTGAAGAAGCGGTTGAAGACGGCGGTGCGGGGCCATAAGATGATGAAGGACAAGCGGGACGAGCTGGTCCGCCGCTTCATCGTGCTGGCCCGGAAGAACAAGGAGCTCAGGGAGCAGACCGAGGCGAAGATGGCCGCAGCCATGCAGAACTTCGTCCTCGCCAAGGCCACCATGAGCAACAACGAGATCGAGGAAGCCTTGCTCTATCCCGCCCGGGGCATCGAGGTGGATGCCGAGAAGCAGACCATCCTGTCCATCCCCGTGCCCAAGCTCTCCATGAGCACCTCGGAGGAGATCGTGTACCCCTACGGCTTCTCCTCCACCAGTGCGGACTTGGACGGCGCGGTCCAGGCCATCGCCGAAGCCCTGCCGTTGATGCTGGAGCTGGCGGAGGTGGAGAAAAGCACGGCGCGCCTGGCGGACGAGATCGAGAAGACCCGCCGCCGGGTCAACGCCCTCGAGTACGTTATGATCCCCCAGTACACCGAGGCCATCCGCACCATCCAGATGAAGCTGGACGAGAACGAGCGCGGGAACCTGTCCCGGCTTATGAAGACCAAGGAGATGCTGCAGGCCCAGGCCCAATGAACCTTGAAGAACTGGTAAAAAACGCGGGCTTTCGGGCGGGGTATCTCCTGCCCGTGCCCCAATATGAGGAGTGGACGCGCCGCCGAGCAAGCGGCGCGTTTGCGCCCCAGACGAGCTGGATCGAGGGGGACGCCGTGGCGGCCTACCCCTGGGCCAACGGCCTGCTGCTGCTCATCTGGCCCTATGCGCCCTACGCCCCGGACGCCGGCCTCTCCGGCTACTACCCCGCGTCTCACCAAAGCTATCAGGCCATGCGCGCCCTGCGGGAGGCGCTGGCGGCGGAGGGGGTCCGGACCGAGCGGGCGGCGGTGCCCGTGAAAACCATCCTGGTGGACTGGGGCCTGGGCGCCCGGCTGGACAACGATCTGATCTTCCTGCCCGGCCTCGGCACCCGGTTCGTGATCCAGGCCCTGATGGTGTCGCTGCCCGATGACAAGCTGAAATTCACCCCCCAGCGGGCGCCCTTCCAGGCCTGCGTCCACTGCGGTCGCTGCCAAAACGCCTGCCCCGGCGGGGCCATCTCGTCCCGGGGCTACGACTGGCAAAGATGCCTCCGGGCCTACGAGGAGGGGCCGGACATGCCCCCCTGGGTCATGGAGCGGATGACCACGCTGCTAGGCTGCGAGGTGTGCCAGGACGCCTGCCCCCTCAACCATTTCATCCGGCCCCGGCCCATGACCGACGAGGAAAAGGCGGCCTTCGACCTCGAACGGCTCCTGTCTGGGGACCTGAAGCCGGCTCTTTCCCTCATCGGCAAGAACATGAAGAAGGGCGGCAAGCTGATCGCCCAGGCGGCGGTGCTGGCGGCCAACCAAAAGCGCACCGACCTGCTGCCCTTGCTGGAAGCTCAGGCCCAAAAGGCCGACGGCCCCCTGAAAGAAACCCTGCTGTGGGCCATTACTAAGCTCCTTCAGGCTTAGTTTATATTTTTGAGTGTTTTGAGGTTATCGCCATGAACGATTTTGGGATCAATGAGATGCTTGCGATGCAAGCTGCTTTACAGGAAAAATACAAAGACTTGTGGAAGCCGATCAGTCCCGAACGCGGGCAGGATCAGCTGCTATGGATGATCGGCGAGATCGGGGAAGTGATCGATATCGTCAAAAAGCATGGCGGCCAAAAGGCGTGCCAGGATGTTGAATTGCGCAAAAATCTCATTGAAGAGATGGCGGATGTCCTCATGTATTATAACGACATCCTGCTTTGCTATGGGATCTCGGCGGAGGAATTGAAACGATCCTATACCGCAAAATTTGAAAAGAACATGAAGCGCTGGTGAATCGATGGGCAATTTGACACTTGCAAAAGGAGGCGTGACAGGGTATAATACCATTTGCGTGCCAGACGGGGAGGTAGCGGTGCCCTGAACCCGCAATCCGCTATAGCGGGGTTTCATCCCCCGTTTGAGGCTCGGCGCTGTGGTGCCTGCCGC
>CACWJZ010000028.1 GCA_902761365.1 uncultured Eubacteriales bacterium
CAACGGCGGTGAGATCGTGAAGCAGGACGAGTGGGGCAAGCGGAAGCTGGCCTACGCCATCGACTACAAGACCGAGGGGTTCTACGTGCTCGTGACCTTTAACGCGCCCGCGGACCTGCCCAAGGAATTGGAGCGTAACTTCAGAAACGATGAGCGCGTTCTGCGCTACATGGTTACCCGCAAGGAAGCATAAGGCATCGTCTCGAACCCGACAGAACAAGCACGAAAGATTTTTGAAAGAGGTATAGCATGAACAAGATCGTTTTGATCGGGAATCTGACCCACGATCCCGACACCCGCTCCACGCCCAACGGCGTGACGGTATGCTCCTTTACCATCGCCGTTAACCGCAGGTTTGCGTCCCAGGGCGGCGAAAAGCAGACCGATTTCTTCCGCATCAACGCCTGGCGGCAGCTGGGGGACGTGTGCTCCCGGTATCTCGTTAAGGGGCGCAAGGTGGCGGTCATCGGCGAGCTTCAGGCCCGGACCTACGAAGCGAAGGATGGCACGACCCGCATGTCCCTCGATGTATCGGCGGACGAGGTGGAGTTCCTCACCCCCAAGGGTGACGATCAGGGCAACAGCTACAGCGCCCCCACCGCCCCCCGTCCCCAGCAGAACCGGAACCAGGATGTGGCCGGTTTCACCGATATTTCCTCGGACGACATTCCGTTTTAACTCATAAATTTATAGGAGGCTTGCACCATGGAAGAACGCAAAATGCGTCCCCGTCCCAGAAGAAGCAGACGCAAGGTTTGCAAGTTCTGCGTTGAGAAGGCTACCGGTATCGACTACAAGGACATCAAGAAGCTGACCGGCTTCATTTCCGAAACGGGCAAGATCATGCCCCGCCGCATGTCCGGTGTCTGCGCAAAGCATCAGCGCGATCTGGCTGTCGCCATCAAGCGCGCCCGCGTGATGGCTCTGCTGCCCTTCGCAGGGGAAAGATTCTAAGAACAACATTCGACATGACCGTTTAGCATCAGCGCCGCCCTTTTGGGCGGCGCCGATTTTTTGTGTGCTGTTCCTTACGGTTTCCGGGGTGTCAGCAGGACGACGCCGGTGGGGAAGGGCTCCGTGAGCTCGTCCAGCCGCTGGACGGGCACGTCCCCGTCGAGGGCTGACAGGAAGGGCTCCTCCGTGGAGATGACCGCGAAGCTGTGGCCGGGGCAGCGGTAGTGCATGGGCAGGATGAGCTTGGGCAACAGGGCCTTCGCCGCGGCCCAGGCGTCCGCGCCCGTCAGGGTGTAGGTGCCGCCGATGGGGAGGCAAAGGGCGTCCGCACCGGTGCAGGCGTCCATGAGGGCGGGCGTGGGCGCCTCGCCCAGATCCCCCAGGTGGACGATCTTCAGCCCGTCCGCCTCGAAGATGTAAGCCCGGTTGGGGCCCCGCTTCTGGCCCTGGACCTCGTCGTGCCAGCAGGGGACGCAGGTGATCTTCACGTCCCCGACGGTCCGCGCCTCCGCGGTGTTCACGGCCACGAAATCGCCCTTCACCTGGGTGAGGTCGCAGTGGTCATAGTGCTCGTGGGACATGGTGACGATGTCCGCTTCCGCCACCGGGTGGGGCAGGATGTCCTGGCCGTAGGGATCGGTGACGATCCGGGTGCCGGCCGCCGTCTCCAGAAGAAAGCTGGCGTGGCCCAAATAGGTGATCTTCATATGAATCCTCATTCCCTTTCTGTAGTTTTGCCGGTTCTGCCTGCAAAATTGCCGCGCCGGTCCGCGGCAAAGGCACAAACTGCGGGTGTGACAAACGTGTTTTTCACACTTTTCCTCTCAGTTTCAATATGGCTGCCGCCGCGCCGCCGCAGCGGTTTTCCAACGCGATCCGGTCCATGCCCGTCTGGCCGTGGGTCATGGTGAGCACGAGCCGCTCGTCCGCCGCTCGCCAGAAGCCCCGGCGATAGGCGAGATACGCCCGCCACAGGGCCCGGCGCACGGGCTCCGCCTTCGGGCAGGGGCCGTCCCCCTTCCGGGCCAGCATGGCCATGCGGTTTTCCAGATAGCTGCCCGCGGGCCGGGTGTCCAGCCCCCTGGCCCAGGTTATGAGCCCGTCGAACCAGGCGTCCGACAGAAAGAACAGCAGCCAGCCGTTCCGCGCCCGGACCTCACGGACCTGGGGGCACAGAGCCCCGTTCAGCTTCCGCGCCGCCTCCGCTGCCCCGCCCCGCACGAAGGGCCCCAAGGACAGCTGCCCCTCCTCCCGGGGCAGGCGAAAGGCTTCGGGGGCCACAGGGGCTCCCGTGCAGGCTTCCACCCAGGCGGCCAGGTCCGCGGTCAGTGCGGCAAACAAATCTTCCATAAGTAAAGCGTACCCAAAAACCGCCCGCCTGTCAAGGATGGGTTTGCGCTTCGTCTGCGCCGTCCATACTGTGGGCATGAAACGAATGCTGCTTATCTGTCTTACCGCCCTCGCCCTCTTGGTGCTGCTGTCGGAGAAGCTGGCGCCACGGCCCGCCGCCGCGGAGGTGCTGCGGCTCCATATCCTGGCCAACAGCGACAGCCCCGCGGACCAGGCCGTGAAGCTCCGGGTCCGGGACGCCCTGCTGCCCCTCTTCGAGGCCGCGGGCACCTACGAGGACGCCCGGGCCTTCGTCCTCGACCACGGGGCGGCCCTGCTGTCCGTCTGCCAGGCCACCCTGGCCGTCGCAGGCGTCCCCTACGGGGCCCAGCTCCTGCTGGGCATCAGCGACTTCCCCGACCGGACCTACAACGGCACCCTCTTCCCTGCCGGGCCCTACGACGCTCTCCAGATCGTCCTGGGCGACGGCGCGGGCCACAACTGGTGGTGCGTCCTCTTTCCGCCGCTCTGCATCGTCACCAGGGACGGCTCCGCATCCCTTGACGGCGTTGATCAGGACGCAAGTACTCCCGTCACCTTCGAGAGCGACATCCTGGCCTTTCTCCGGGACCTCTTCGGCTGGTCCTGATACCCCGCGCCGCCCCTGCTTTGGAATTGCCCCTTTCAAAAAGAGGAAGGATGGTGTATCATTAAAAACATGGAAAACAGGAAACGCTCGTTTCCATATACCCATGCGCCAGGAGGTCCCCCATGAAAAGGCTGCTGTCGTTCCTGTTGGCCTTTATCCTGCTGCCGGTCCCCTTCGCCGCGGCCCGCGGGGAGAAAGAACCGGAGATTTTTACCAGCGGTGACTTTCAATACGCCCTGCTGGAGGACGGCACGGCCGAGATTCGGCGGTATACCGGGAAGACTGATAACCTGACGATACCCGACACCCTGGACGGGCACCCAGTGACCAGCATAGGGTATCGGGCGTTCTACAGTTGCGAAAGTCTGAAGAACATCACCCTCCCGGACAGCGTCACCGCCATTGGGGACTATGCGTTCAACGATTGCAGCAGTCTGACCAGCATCACGATTCCGGACAGCGTCGCTGCCATCGGGGACTTTGCGTTCTCCGGTTGCACCAGTCTGGCCTGCCTTACCCTCCCGGACAGCGTCACCTCCATCGGTACCGATGCATTCTCCGGCTGCAGCCGTCTGAGGACCATCACCGTCTCCCGCGGCAGCTATGCCGCCCAGTATTGCAAGGAGAACTGTCTCCCCTATACCTACCCCGATTCCCTGGACTGGCTCAACAACTGAGCGCCGCCCTCGCTGCCGGGAAAAGCGCCCCGGCGGGCGAGAAACCAACATACCGTAAAACAGGAGCCGCTGCTTTCGCAGCGGCTCCTGTGTTTATAAGATCATAATTCAGAGAGCAGTTCCGGCCGGACGGCGTCCATGCGGGGGTCGGAGAGGCCGAAGTCCATCTGGCGGTAGCTCCAGGCGGCGCGGCCGATGCCGTACTTCTCGAAGGCGGCGTGGATGGCCCGGAACCAGACGAGGGCGTCCTCGGGGCGGGCATTGTCGATGACGCCGTACTCCCCGCAGTAGAGGGGCACGTTCCGCGCCTCGGCCACGGCCACGGCCTCGGCGAAGAAGGCCTCGAAGAAGGCCGGGGACAGGTGCCCGTCCGGGGGCAGGGCGCCCAGGTCCACCGAGGAGCCGTTGAGATACCTCCGGCTGGCGGCGGCCATCTCCCTGTAGGTGGCGGACACGGGCAGGCGGAAGGTCGTCTCCATGGGCGGCATCCAATAGGCCCCCTGGTGGGTGAAGATCAAAGGCTCATAGCAGTGGAAGTTATAGACGATGTTCTCGTCGAAGGGCTCCGGCAGGTCCTTCACCGCCGCGGCGCTGTTGTGCCAGTAGCCGCCGATGAGGATCTTGGTGTCGGGGGCATAGGCCCGGATGCGGCGGACGCATGCTGCGGCGATCCGGTTCCACACGGGACCGTACTCCCTTTCCGTGACCTCGTTGAGGAGCTCGAAGGCCAGCATGTCCGCATACCGGCCGAACCGCTGGGCGATCCGCTCCCACAGGCGGCAGAACCGCTCCTGGTACTTCTCATTCTCGAAGAAGCCCGCCTCCTGTTCGCCGGGGTCGAAGGAGAAGCCGGCGGTCTTGTGCAGGTCCAGCACCATGTTGAGCCCGTTCTCCCGGGCCCAGCCGATGGCTCGCTCCAACCGCTCGTACCCCTGCTCCCGGGGCGTTCCCTGCTTGTCCTCCAGCAGCTCGTAGTCCACGGGCAGGCGCACGTGGTCGCAGCCCCAGCTTCGAATGACGGCGAAGTCCGCCGCCGTGATGAAGGTGTCGTACCGCTGTTCGGTGTGGTCGCACTGGGAGAACCAGCCCCCCAGATCCACGCCCTTTTGATAGCCTGTAAAGATGCGCATAGGTTTCCCTTTCCCAAGATGTTTTGTCAGAAAACCGCCCTGCCCGGAAGGACAAGGCGGCAAAGGAGGAAGAACAGAAGAAGCTTTATCCCTTAACGCTTCCCGAGGTAACGCCTTTGATGATGGACTTGCTCAGGATGATGTATACCAGCATGACCGGCAGGATGGCCAGCAGGATGAACATGTACACCTTGCCCATGTCGAACTTGGAGTAGTCCGCGCTGCGGAGCTGGGCGATCATAATGGGCACGGTCTTCATCTCGGCCTTGTCAAGGAGCAAGGCGGGGATGAAGTAGTTGTTCCAGGAGCTCACGAAGGAGAAGATGGCCTGCACGGCGATGGCCGGCTTCATGATGGGCAGGATGATGGTGTTGAAGGTCCGAAACTCGTTGGACCCGTCGCACCGGGCCGCCTCCACGATCTCCAGGGGCAGCACGCTCTCCATGTACTGCTTCATGTAGAAGAACACCACGGGGGCGGCGATGCTGGGCACGATCAGGGGGATGTAGTTGTTGGTCAGGTGGAGCTTGTTGATCATCTGCACGAAACCCACCGCGCTGACCTGGGCGGGGATCATCATGATGGCCATGATGAAGGTGAACACCAGGTTCTTGCCCTTGAAGTTATAGACGTGGACGCCGTAGGCCGTCAGGGCGGAGAAGTAGGTGGTCAGGGCCGCGGACACGGCGGCGATGAACAGAGAGTTCAGCATGCCCCGGGGGATGTTAATGGAGGCGTCGGTCCAGGCGTTCTTCAGGTTGTCCCAGAAGTGCTCCTGGGGCAGGAGGCGGAAGCCCGCCTGCAGCTGGGCGTTGGATCGGGTGGCGTTGACGATCATCAGATAGAAGGAGAAGAGGCACAGGACCGTCAGAAAGATCAATATGGCGTACACGACGACCCGCAGCAGGGTCATCATCAGCCTACTCTTGGTGTTCTCGTTCATTTGCGCGCTCCTTTCCGCACCCGGCGGGGCTTCTCCACGGGGTCCTTATACTGAGCCGACAGGAACTTGTAGACGATGCCGCCCAGGATGCCCGTGATGATGAAGATGATCACGGAGATGGCACCGGACATGCCGTAGTTCTTGCTGGTGGACAGGTAGTTGTTCAGGTACATGACCAGGGTAAACGACGTTCGGTTGGGCATGCCCAATCGGTTGGTCAAGACCTGGGGCACGTCGAACATCTGGATGCCGCCGATCATGGCCGTGATGAGGCAGTAGACGAAGATGGGCATCAACAGGGGCAGCGTCACCTTGAAGAACACCTTCACAGCGTTGGCGCCGTCGATGGTGGCGGATTCAAACAGGCTTTGGTCGATGCCCATGATGCCGGCCATGAGCACGATGGTGGTGTTGCCGAACCACATGAGGAAGTTCATGAGGGCGATCAGGCTTCGGACCGTGACCTTGCTGGCGAAGAAGTCCAAGGGCTTGTCCATGATCCCCGATTGCTGCAGGAACTGGTTCACCGGGCCCACCTTGGAGAAGAGGGTGAAGAACAGCATGGAGAAGGCGGAAGCCATGATCAGGTTGGGCATGTAGATAACCGTCTTGAAGAAGCCCTGTCCCTTGATGTTCAGGCGGTAGCTGGTGAAGAACACGGCAAGGAGCAGCGCGATCAAGAACTGAGGTATGGCGCCCAGGAGCCACAGGATCATGGTGTTCCCGGCGTACTTCAGAATCAGGATCGAGCCCTGCTTGTTGGGCGTGAACAACGCCACGTAGTTCTTCAGGCCCACGAATTCGGGGTCGATGTGCTTGAGGCCATCCATATAGTTCGTGAAAAAGCTGTTATAGACGGTCAGCACCTGGGGGACCAGGGTGAAAACGATGTAGACGAGGAAGAAGGGGAGTATGAAGATATAGCCCCATTTGGCGTAGCTGACGGACTTACGCCGTTTGTTCAGCGGGCGGTTATCTAAGGACATGGGCGCCTCCATTCGGATTTAACAGGAATGCTGCGGCGGGATGGACCCCGCCGCAGCAAGCAGGTGCTTAGATCAGACTGTTACGGGGTAACGATGGTGGGATAGGTCTCGTTGATCTTCTGATAGAAGGTGGCGAGGGCGGTATCCTTATCCACGGAACCCTTGAAGTACTCCTGCAGGCAGCTCTGGAGGCTCTCGTTCAGGATCTGGTCGTAGTTGGTGTGGTTCTCCCACTTGATGTTGCCGGTCAGCTTGGAGAAGGCCAGGATGTCGTTCTGGCCGCCCAGGAACTTGCTGCCGTAGGTGGCATCGTTGGCGAACTTGTCAACGACCTTGGTGTTGTTGGGGTACTGGCCTTCGTTCTCGACCAGCTTGGAGCACACGTCCTCGTTCACGGTGAAGGTCTCGAAGATGTCCTTGAGCATCTCAGCGTTGTCGGAACCGGTGGCAGCCAGCAGCCAGGTACCGCCCCAGAAGTGAGCCATGGGGCCTTCGCAGATGGCCCAGTCGCCCATGCAGCCCTTCTCGGGATCCTGAGCGTTGCCCATGCAGAAGTTGAAGTACCAGGCAGGCCCAAAGAAGCACATGGTCTTGCCGGTGGCAAACATCTGCTGGTTCTTCTCATCGTCCCAAATGCCGCAGTCCAGGGTGTAGCCATTCTGGATGAACTTATCGGTCTGGTCGATCCAGGCTTCGATCATGGGATCGAACTGGAGGTTCATGTCGGCATCGACCCAGGGCATGGTGCAGTTGTTGGAGAACACGCGGTAGGTCTCAGCAAAGGAAGCGGTCATGTAGTAGCCCTTGGCCTTGGCGTCGGCAGCCACGGTTTCGAACTTGTCCCAAGAATTCAGCAGAGCCTGGACTTCGTCGGGATCATCGGTGCCCAGCACGTCCTTGGCGATGCTGCGGCGATAGATCAGCGCGGAGGGGCAGCACTGGAAGGAAACGCCCTTGCAGACGCCGTTGGCATCGCTGGCGGCCTTGATGGTGTACTCATACATGGTGTCCGCGTTCTGGAAACCGATCTGATCGATGCCCATGGTGTACTCGGAATCCACGTACTTGCCGATGTAGTCGGCCTCGGCCAGGAACATGTCGACCTTCTCGTCGTCAGCGGCAGTGGCCTGGTTGAACAGGGCCTCGTCCAGCTTCTGCTGGTAGACGCCGCCATCGCTGGGGTTGATGATCCAGTTGACGGTCACGCCCTCGGGCACGGTGTAATACTTCTCAAAGAAACCCTTGAACTCTTCGTTCCAGGCATAGATGTTGAACACCTTGCCCTGGGTCTCAGCGGCGACGGGCTTGCCGATGGTCACGATACCGGCGATCATGAGCAGGCACAGGACGACAGAGATGAGCTTTTTCATTACGGTTTTCTCCTTTTTTATTTTAGGTCTTTCGACCCTGTTTATTTTAGACGCTTGCGCGCCGTAAAACCTTATTCGATGGCCCGGACCGTGTCCCCCTCCAGGAGCCGGCCGGGGATCATGATCTGCCGGGGGATCCACTCCTTGGGCCGCTCGATGATCTCCACCAGCTGCCGCGCAGCTTCCCGGCCCATGGCCTCCGCATCCTGCCGGTAGGTGGTGAGCCTTGGCCGCAGCACCTGGGAAAGAAGGATGCCGTCATACCCGGCCACGCTCATTTCCTCCGGGATGGACACGCCCTGCCGCTCCAGCTCGTTCATGCCCCCGATGAAGGAAAAGTCGTCGGGGTACAGGATGCAGGTGGGCCGCTCCTTCAGCGCCAGCAGCCGCCTGGTGGCGAGGCCGCTTGCCTTGGGGTCGTGGAAGGTGGCCGCCTCCACGTAGGCCTCCGGGATGGTGAGCCCCAGCTCGGCGCAGGTCTTGTAGAAGCTTCCGAGCCGCTTTTGGGTGACCGAGGTGCCTTCCCCGTGGATGAAGGCGATCCGCCGATGGCCCTTGCCGTACACGTACCGGACCAGGTCCGCCATGCCCCCCACGTTGTCGGACAGGACCGCGCTGCGGCTGTCGAACACATAGTCCAGGGTGACCGTGGGGATGTCGCTGTTCACCAGTTTGATCACGGCGGGGTCCGTGAAATCCACCGAGGCGATGATCACGCCGTCGCAGTTGCGATACTTGGCGTGCTCGTAGTAATCCATGGGCAGGGTGCCGATGTCCCGGGAGATGAAGGTGATGTCGTACCCGCTCCGCTCCGCCTCCTGCTTCACGCTTTCCAAGATGCGGGAGAAATACTCGTGACCGAGGCCGCTGGAGGTCTTGTCCACGAACAGGACCCCGATGTTGTGGGACCGGCCCAGCTTCAGGGCTCGCGCCGTGGCGTTGGGCAGATACCCCATCTCCTTGGCCACCTGGCGGATGTGGGCAGCCGTTTCCGCGTTGATGTCGCTGTGGCCGTTGAGGGCCTTGCTGACGGTGGCGCGGGACACGTTGCATCGCCGGGATAGATCCGTGATCGTGACCATGGTGCGCCGTCCTTTCCCGCATCCTGGGAGGAAGTTTAGAAAACGATTTAGCCGGAAAATCCTCGTTTCCGTTCCGAAACGGAGAAAATCGAGCGTAATCGATTTCGATACCTGTAGTATACATGGCTCTCCTGTTCCCGTCAACCCCCTATTCCAAAAAACTTTTTAGATTTTTTTCGGGCTTTTTTTCGTTTTCACCCTTTACAAACGGGGAGCGGTCCGGTATAGTATACATGATTACTTAATCGATTTCGGAAAAACCTTCCAATATAAGAAAAGAGGTACGCCATGCGATACGGCTATTTTGACGACGCGGCCCGGGAATACGTCATCACCCGGCCCGACACGCCCCTGCCCTGGATCAACTACCTGGGCAACGAGGGGTTCTTCTCCCTGATCTCCAACACCTGCGGCGGCTACGCCTTCTATCGGGACGCCAAGCTTCGCCGCATCACCCGCTTCCGCTACAACAACGTGCCCCACGACGAGGGCGGGCGGCTCTTCTACATCTGCGACGGGGACGCCACCTGGAGCCCCGCCTTCCTGCCTGCCAAGACCCCCCTGGACAGCTACCGCTGCCGTCACGGCCTGGGGTACTCCGTCTTCGAGGGCGAGAAGCAGGGCGTGCAGGCCGAGCTCACCTGCCTGGTGCCCATGGGCGCCTCCTGCGAGCTCCAGAAGCTGACCCTTCGCAACGGCAGCCAGGACGCGAAGCGCCTGACGGTCTACGGCGCCGTGGAGTGGTGTTTGTGGAACGCCGTGGACGATTCCACCAACTACCAGCGCAACTGGAACATCGGCGAGGTGGAGATCGAGGGCAGCACCGTCTACCACAAGACCGAGTACCGGGAGCGCCGGAACCACTACGCCTTCTACTCCGTCAACGCCCCCGTGGCCGGGTTCGATACGGACCGGGACACTTTCCTGGGCCGGTTCCGGGGCTGGAGCGAGCCCCAGGCCGTGGCGCAGCGGATCTCCTATAACAGCAAGGCCTCCGGCTGGGCCCCCATGGCGGCCCTGCGGCTGGAGATCCCCCTGGCCCCCGGCGAGGAGAAGAGCTTCCTGTTCCGCCTGGGCTACGTGGAGAACCCGGAGGAGGAGAAGTTCTCCGTCCCCGGCGTCATCAACAAGGCCCGGGCCCACGCCCTGCTGGCCGCCTATGACACGTGCGCACAGTTCGACGCGGCCCTTTCCGAGCTCAAGGCCTACTGGGCGAAGCTCCTCGGCCAGTTCACCGTCAAGAGCAGCGAGGAGAAGCTGGATCGGATGGTGAACGTCTGGAACCAGTACCAGTGCATGGTCACCTTCAACATGAGTCGCAGCGCTTCCTATTATGAGAGCGGCACCGGCCGGGGCATGGGCTTCCGCGACAGCTGCCAGGACCTGCTGGGCTTCGTGCACCTGATCCCCCAGCGGGCCCGGGAGCGGATCATCGACATCGCGTCCATCCAGTTCCCCGACGGCAGCACCTACCACCAGTACCAGCCCCTGGACAAGCGGGGCAACGCGGACGTGGGCTCCGGCTTCAACGACGACCCCCTGTGGCTGGTGGCCTGCACCTCGGCCTACATTCGGGAGACCGGCGACTTCACCATTTTGGACGAGCCCACCCCCTTCAACAACGAGAAGGGGAGCGAAGCGCCCCTGTTGGAGCACCTTCGCCGCAGCGTCAACTACACCGCCACCCACCGGGGCCCCCACGGCCTGCCCCTCATCGGCCGGGCCGACTGGAACGACTGTTTGAACCTGAACTGCTTCAGCCACACCCCGGGCGAGAGCTTCCAGACCTGTTCCAACTTCGAGAGCGGCAAGGCCGAGAGCGTGTTCATCGCGGGCATGTTCGTGAAGTACGGGAAGGAGTACGCGGAGCTGGTGAGCCGCCTGGGCCTCGGGGACGAGGCAAAGTCGGTGCTGGCCGCCGTGGACGAGATCGAGGCAGCCGCCCGGACCGCCGGCTGGGACGGCGAATGGTTCCGCCGGGCCTACGACGCCTTCGAGCGGCCCGTGGGCAGCCGTCAAAACGACGAGGGCCAGATCTTCATCGAGCCCCAGGGCTTCTGTGTCCTGGCGGGCATCGGCGGCAGGGCGTACGGCCAGAAGGCCCTGGCCTCCGCCGAGAAGTATCTGGGCAACGACTTCGGCCTGGAGGTCCTGCACCCCTGCTACACCACCTACCGGGACTACCTGGGCGAGATCTCCTCCTACCCCCCTGGCTACAAGGAGAACGGGTCCGTGTTCTGCCACAACAACCCCTGGGTCACCCTGGCCTACTGCGCCCTGGACGACGGCAACGGGGCTTTCGACCTGTACACCCGCAACGCCCCCGCCTACATCGAGGATCGAAGCGAGATCCACCGGACGGAGCCCTACTGCTACAGCCAGACCATCGCCGGTCGGGACGCCCAGAACTACGGCGAGGCCAAGAACTCCTGGCTCACCGGCACCGCCGCCTGGTCCTTCGTGGCGGTCAGCCAGGGCATTTTGGGCATCCGGCCCGACTACGACGGGCTCCGGATCCATCCCTGCCTGCCGGATGCCATGGACGGCTTCACCGCCTGCCGCACCTTTAGGGGCGTGCGCTACGAGATCACCGTCCGCCGGGGCGAAACCAAGGGCCTCGTGGTGGACGGCAAGGCCGTGCCCGGGGACCTGGTGCCCCTCGCCGCAGGCCCCGTTTGCGCCGTGACCTTGACCATCTGATCCTCCAAGGAGTCAGCGTTCAAAAAAAATACGCACATAAAGAAATCGGCCGGAGCCATGCCCCGGCCGGTTTTCTCTCTCTATCCTTATTTCGTGTTGTACTTGGCCAGGGTCTTCAAAAGCCACAGGCCGGTGGCGGTGTAGTCCTCTTCTACGAAGCCGTTGTACTTGGGCACCGTGGAGCGCACGGCGGAGCAGGGCTCGGCGGCCTTGGAGAAGGTCCACATGCAGTAGGAGATGCCCTCCCGCTCCAGCAGCTCGATCCACAGATCCGCGCTGTCCAGATCCCGGGGGAAGCCGCCGGTGGCGGCGGTGACGCCGTACTCCGTGACGAAGATGGGCAGCCCCTGCTGGCTCGCCTCCTCCACCGCCTTTCGGGAATCCTCGCCGTGGCTCGCCGCGTAGAAATGCAGGGTGTAGAGCACGTTTTCCACGTCCAGGGGGTCCGCCAGCACGGATTTGAGATCGCTGGACCACTGGGGATTGCCCACGATGATGACGGCTTTTGGGGCCCTCTCCCGAATGATGGGGATGACCTGCTCCGCGTAGGCCCTTACCGTGGGCCAGTCCACGCCGTTGGGCTCGTTGCAAATCTCATAGAGCACGTTGTTGTGGTCGCCGTACTTGTCCGCCATCCGGGCGAAAAAGTCCTTGGCCTGGTCCACGTAGATGGTGGGGTCCCCGTCGCTCAGGATATGCCAGTCGATGATGGCATACATGTCGTGGGCGGTGGCAAGGGTCACGCCCTTGTCGATGTCCGCCTCGTAGCGGGCCCTTTCCCCCTTGGTGCAGTAGCCCATGACGCCCACGCCATGGGTATACATGGCCAGGCGCACCACGTTCACACCCACGTCCCGGGACAGCTCCCCAAAGAGCTTGTCGTTGAGGAAGGATTCAGTGATGATGAGATCGTGGGTGCTCACGCCCCGGAGCATGACGGGCTCGCCCTGCTCGTCGGAGAGCTTGCCGTTCACCACCTGCAGATGCCCGCAGCTGGACGGCCGGGCCCGGCCGTCGTCATACACGTTGCCCGCCGGCGCCCCCTCTGCGCACACCCCGGCCGATCCGGTCAACACGGCCATGAGCAGCACGACCGTCAACAGCAGCGTCAAAATCTTTTTCATCCTATCCATCTCCCCTGCTTCGATTTGGGTTCCGTCCCGCCTCCATGATACCGCACCCGGCCCAAGAAATAAAGGGGTTTCTTGAAATACGGCTGCTTCGTTTTCAGATACAACCCGCAGTAAACCGGTGGGTCAGACTGTCGGAAAGGATGGCAAGCTCCCCCTGCGTGAGCCCTTCGGCTTTCCTGCTCTCCCTAACAAACGCTCCAATGCTTTTCGTAGACTAAAGTCTATACCGTAGCATCATCACAAGCTCTAAATAAGTACAGTAAACTATGCGCTAACGGGGCCCCTCATGGGGCCCTTTTTTGTCCCCAATCGATAATTCGATAATACTTGCAACGCAGTGGTTACTTTGTCGAAATAGGGGGCATACTGAAGAAACAAAAAGAAAACGCGAGGATGGAATATGTATGATTTCGATAGATAAGAGACGAAGGCCGCGGATGCGGCCCCGGAGGCGGCTCAGGCGGCTGGGGGCGGCGTTGGTGCTGGTGCTGGTGGTGCTGCTGCCCCTGGTGGCGGACGCGGCGGCGCTGAAGCGGGGCTCCCGCGGCGACGAGGTGGTGACCCTGCAGAAGAAGCTGAAGCAGTGGGGCTACTACGACGGGGCCGTGGACGGCATCTTCGGCGCGGTCACGGAGAAAGCCGTCCAGTACTTCCAGCGGAAGAACGGCCTCACGGCGGACGGCGTCGTGGGCACCAAGACCGCGGCGGCCCTGGGCATGACCCTGTCCAGCGGCAGCGCCTCCACCGGCGGCAGCGACACCGCCTCGGACCGGAGCGTGCGGCTCCTGGCCGCCTGCATCTACGGCGAGAGCCGGGGCGAGCCCTACAAGGGCCAGGTGGCCGTAGGCGCGGTGATTCTGAACCGGGTCAAATCCAGCAAGTTCCCCAACTCCATCGCCGGCGTCATCTACCAGTAGATATACTGTGAACGGTGGTTTTCCTAACTGCCAAATACGAAATGGCTGCGGCGGGACGGTTGCGGGACCAGTCCACAGCAGGCAAAAAGAATTGTAACACAGGCACTATACCACAGCGACGGAAAAAAGAAAAGGGTCTCGATGAAAGAAAGGAGAAATCTTATGAACATGACGCGGATCATTCGGAACACGGTCTATCAAGTGAAGGTCTACAACGACCGACAGGACGACATCTCCATGGAGGACGCCATCCTCCGCCTGATCCTCAACCAAACCACCTTCCGCCGGGAGCCACCTGCCCCGGCAGCCGCCCTCGAAAAGACGATCGTCTGAGGGCACACCCATGGCATCCTATTTTGAACAGCGCGGCGGGACCTATACCCCGGTCAACGGCATCCTTCTCCCGGACCTGGTCCTGGACGCCCCTCCGCCCGGCACCCTGGGCAAGTATGGCCGCATGCGCAAACGCTACCTGGAGCAGCGCCGCGACGGCACCTTCCCCGCCCTGACCCTCTCCGGCAAGCTGACCGAACACCTTTTGGAGATCGACCGCGCGGCCAGGGAACAGCTCGAAGCCACGGTCTCCCACCTGGCCGCCGCCGAGGGCGTGACCGAATCCCTCAAGGTCCGGGACCAAATGGAGTGGCTCCGCCACATGAACTCCATCCGTCATCGTGCGGAGGAGATCGTAAAGAACGAGCTGATTTACAACTGAACGAACAGGGGCCGCTGCAACCGCAGCGGCCCCTGTTCGCACTAATCACAGCGAACCAATCAGCCCATTCAAAGGCTGCCATCTGGAGTGGTGCTAAGCAATATGGTTCAAACCGTATTATGATTACTTAATATCAAGTACTTGATATGTATGCGCATTTATTGTGTTTGCTGCAGTATCGCGTACTTGTATTGTTACAGTGTCGCCGATTTGTCTGCCCAATAGTGCTTGGCCTGCTGGAGAATCGACAGTGATGCTATCATTTTCATAACTCGGGAGTTCTGTGTTTATAACCATGCCAGTGGCTGACACACATGCAACCATAGGCGTCTCGTTCCCATCCCGAATGAAAAAGCTCCTTTTATCATTTCCGTCAACGAGAACGCGAATATAGCTACCAATCTCAACAATGCTTGGTTCCCCCTCTGGCATTGGCTCAACAGGGGAAGCAATGGATGAAAGCCTTTCACTTGCAAGCCCAGAAACGATCCAGCTTATGTTCGACGCATCCAGGGATTGAAGGACGGTTTCTAACTGGTCTTTTGGAAATGTGACGCCGGGAACATTCCGCCGATTCTCATATACGTTCCAGCCCATAATGCGACAGAGGTTTTTTGCGTCTTGGAAGTATGTCCAATAAGCCGTTGGTCCTTCCAGGAGGATAAGGCGATCCCGATGTAACGCTTGCATCGCTTCATGGTCTTTACGGGAGTACTTATATGTATAGCTTGTTTCGCGGGTCGTTTCGCTCGTTTCCGGCAATTCCGATTCCACCTCTGTTAATGGTCTTGGCGCGAAATATGCAATCGCCAAACTTTTCACATATGCCTCTGCACGTTCATCGTATACTGGATAACAATAGCGTTTTCCCATATCGTTTCTATCAACGCGCTTTAGAATGCCTCGCTGCAGACCTAATGACGTTGGGCACTTCCCGTCTGAGACTACGCAGATGAGCCCTTTCACGAGAAGCATATTGTTAAGATCCCGAGCCGTTGGATTCCCCAGAGAGGGGTTGCTTTCTCTTAACTCGGCTGCGATTGTGCTAATGGTCTTCATAAATGATGATACTCCTTCTTCTTTTTTCGCTGGGACCGTTATTCTATAACGTTGCCTATACATGGCTGGCCGTATTGGTACAGCGCTTCATTGATGTCCATCATGTCGTAGTTTCCTGTCTTGATAAAGTATTCGATGATTATGTCGAAGCGATTGCTGTGGGAAAGGATCAGTCCGGCACTGCTCAGCAGCTGTATCGTCTCGTCCAACGATAGTTTCAGGGCGACGGCGAAGGAAACGATGGTCTCCTTGGTGGGAGAATAGCTGCTTTTCGTTTTTATCTTTGAGAACACCCGTCGGTCCACATTGGCCCGTTTATAGCATTCCGCATCGGTCAGTCCCTTTTCATCGATAAACCGGAACAGCGTTTGGGCGAAGCCCTGCTCCATCTCGTCCAGCATGGAGGAAAGGGACGCTGTGGGCTTCGTCGACACGACCGGGAGTGGTTCCGGTTGGGCTGGAGGCGTGGCAGCTGCCGAAGTATCTCCCTGGTACGAATAGGTATAGGGATCGAAAACAAGCTCCTGTCGGGCAATATAGTTCGCGTCGATGTAGCTGTCGATGTCCGCCTGCAGCCGCTTGCTGATCTCATAGGACTGCCGGTCGTACACCAGCAGATAAACCGTCATGTCGAACTGCATCAGAAAATCCGTGATAGCTTCCAGCGCCACTCGCAGCACTTTGTCCTTGGGGTAGCCGAAGGTGCCGGAAGAGATCAGGGGGGTCGCGACGGTTTTGCAGTTCAATTTCCGGGCGGCATGCAGGGCGTTGCGATAGCATGCCGATAAAAGCTCCTTTTCACGGTGCCCGCCGCCAAGCCAGATGGGGCCGAAGGTATGGATGACATAGCGGCAGGGCAGCTGAAATCCCTCCGTCACAGCTACCTGGCCCATATCCAGGACCGGCAGCTGATCGCAGGCGGTCCGCATCTGCGGCCCTGCGGCAAAGTGTACCCGGGCGTCCACGCCGCCGCTGCCGGAAAAGACGGCGTCGGTGGGGTTCACGATGGCGTCCACCGCCATGGTCACAATATCGTTGCGAATGATCTGATACGGCATCTGCTGCACCCTCGGTATCTATGATACTTTCATTGTAACAGAAGCCGGTCTTGCCCGCAATGCAAATTGTCTCCTGCCAGGCGACACAGATTGAAACCATCCATGATATACTGCGGGTGAAAGTGAAACGGGAGGGCGACAACAGATGGGAAACGTCACGGATGCATCCAAAAACGGCGTGCTGGAGAAACACCTGTCGGTGCTGGCCAAGGGCTATACCACCGGGTTCTTCGATGAGCTGTTCCCTCTACTGGCGGAGGATTGCGTGTTCGAGACTCAATGGCGCATGGAGCCGGAAGCGGGCAAGGCCGCGGTCATAGCCTACTTCACCGCCAAGGGGCGGACCCTCCGCGACATGGCCTGCTGCCCGGAAGCTGATCTGATCCAGTTCGTAGGGGACGCCAACCCCATCCGCAACGCCGATATGCTGTTCAACGGGGAGCCTCATCACGGTACCTTCGTGATGATGTACGAGCCGAACAAGCTGGCGCTTCGGTTGCGGCAAAGGCTGAACGGTCAGGTTAACCATGTGATCGTCGATTTGACGCCGAACGAACAGGATCAAATACGGCGCATCGACCTTTGCATGCCGGAACTGTTCCGGTATCGGGTTTTACAAATGGCGATCAGAAAATAAAAGGGGGTATAAAAAATGCTGGGTGCTGTCATCGGCGACATCGTGGGTTCCAGGTTCGAATGGAACAATATCAAGACCAAAGAGTTTCGTCTGTTTGACGAACGGTGCAAGTTTACGGACGATTCCGTCATGACTCTGGCGATAGCCAAGGCCATCCTGGAATGCAGCGGCGACCTGGAGCTGCTTTCGGATCAGACCGTGAAGTGCATGCAGGACGTGGGGCGGCACTATCCCCACTGCGGCTATGGCGGGCGGTTCTGGCGCTGGATCTATACCGACGATCCTCAGCCCTACCACAGCTGGGGCAACGGCTCCGCCATGCGGGTGAGCCCGGTAGCCTGGGCAGCCCGGGATATGGACGAATGCCTGGCCATGAGCGACGCCGTCACCGCCGTCTCCCATGACCATCCCGAAGGGCTGAAAGGGGCTCGTGCCATCGCTGCGGCCACATTTCTGGCCCTCCACGGCAGCAGCAAGGACGAGATCAAAGCCGAAATAGAATCCCGCTTTGGTTACGACCTGTCCTTCACTCTGGACAGCATTCGGGACAGCTACACCTTCGACGTGTCCTGCATGGGCACCGTGCCGCCCGCCATCGTGGCGTTCCTGGAGTCCGAGGACTTTATCGACGCCATTCGCAACGCCATCAGCATCGGCGGGGACAGCGACACTCTGGCGGCCTGCACCGGCGCTATCGCCGAAGCCTACTACGGCATTCCCGTCATGACGCGGGACTTCGCCGAGACCTACCTCGACGCCCGCCTCGGCGACATCCTGACACGGTTCGAGCTGGCGTTCCCGGGGAAAACGGTTTGAATGCACCTTGAAAAACAAATATCGTTGCAGGACCATGTCCTTTTCAATTATAATTATGAAAACAACAAAAAGGAGGCTATACTATGCAATACACCTCAGCCGAAGCGAATAAGCTCCTCAAAAAACTCTATGAAGAGCACCAGGATTTGCTCCAGAAGGAAAAGGACGCGTTCGTCTTCAAAGCCGCTACCATAGAAAACGTGGAGGACGCTCGTCCGGAATACGACTATCACGCCGTGCAGGCAAAGTTTGCTCAGCTCGAACAGCAGATACGCAGGCTCAAGCACGCTATCAACACCTTCAACCTCTCACAGGAAGTCCCCGGTACGGGGATGACCATCGATCAGGTGCTCGTCTATATCCCTCAGCTGACCGAACGCAAGCGAAAACTGTCCGTCATGAAGCAGCGGCAGAAAAAGCAGCGGGAGGAAAAGTACGCGGCCAGTCATTTCATCGAATACATCTACGCCAACTACGATCCGGCTCAGGCAGCCGCCGATTATGACGCCGTCTCCAAGGAGCTGGCCAAAGTCCAAAATGCCCTGGATCTTGTGAACAGCACGATCTCCTTCGATATCGATTTGTAAACCCTTTTCCGTCGGCGGTGCGATCAGGCAACTTTTTTTGAAATCATCCGACCAATTTAACAGCGTGCGGGTTTAAGCATCGTTATCCGTTATTCTTCCGTTATCGCGTCAGTATTACGGTCCATGGTTAAAGCATGAGCTTTTGTCTGATCGAACCTCCGAAAAAACTTCCCCTCCGCGGCCAAAGTACGGTTATAGGCCGCAGCCTTTTTATGTCTGTGCTATGAAAAACACTTCCCGGTTTTGATCGGTAATTAGACTGATCGCCTATCTGGTTCTTTTTCAGCCTTGCTTTGCCTCCGGACGATGACGATATGCTCGTTTTTTCAAAAGATCCAAAATGGCCAGGTAACCGTATCCGATCCCCAGGAGAAAAACCAGAATGGCAAGGATCCACCAAACGGTGCCCATGAACGGAAGGCCACGGGTAAATCCGAATGCGCCGGCGGGACTTCCCCAGTTCAGGAAGAAATAGGGGTATCGAACGCCTTTCAAAAACTCCCATCCGGCCAGATACCCGATGCCAGCATAGATGGCATAGGCAAGGGGCGGCAGTGTGACGAGGGGGATATGACGCTTCTGCAGCGTTCCGTAAACGCCGGTCACAAAGAAATCGGCAACGGCCGCGACCGGGACGACGACGTGGGTCAACACGTTCTGCACATTCCACGCGTGGGAACCGAGGGTCGGCGCAAGCACAAAGGCAAACACGACGCCCGTCAGCGTGATGGATACGGCTCCGACGAATTGAATGACGTACCAAACCGTCTTCGGCGGTGTATGCCTAAAAAGCAGCCACAGGCCGACCGCGCAGATCAGCGCGACGGCGATATTCGATTGGATCGTAAAGAACATAAAGACCCGGCTGCCGCCCATAAACGAGCCCCGCCCGGCGGTTGCGGTCCGATAGATGCCGACGGCTGCGGCGAGGATGACGATCAGCTTCAGCAGGATGGACAGGTATTTTGCTTTATCGGATGGTTTCATGTGCTCCTCAGAACGGCAGGTTCACTCGACGGATTCCGCCGCCAAAATGCGCTCCACCAGATCCCGCTTTTCATACAGCACACAGCCGCCCGCGTGATCCTCCAGCAGGTGCCCGTTTTCGCGCAGGGTCACGAACAGCTTGGAATTCAGAGCGTCCTTCAGAGACGTATTCCTGACGTTCACATCCGAATACGGGGAGAACGGACACGGCTCCGCCCCGCCGTGGGAATTGATGTGGAAAAAGCCCCGTCCTGCCGCGACACAGCCGCCGGAGCTCTTCTCGTCGCCGGGGAAGGACAGATAGACCATCTCCGGGTGCTGTTCCCGCAGCCGCGTCAACTCCGCCTGCAGATAGTCCCGTTCGGCATCGCCGGGGGCAAGCTCTTGGCTATCCTCTGTGACCGGCACGAACTCCACAAAGATGACCACCTTGCAGCCGCGGTCGGACAGCGTCTTTAGGAACGATTCGGAGGTGACCTCCCGTATGTTCTCGGTCGTCACGGTGACGGACGCGCCGTAGATCAGTCCCCGGCGGTGCAGCTCGTTCATGTTCTGCACCAAGCGGTCGTAGATCCCCTTGCCGCGGCGCGCGTCGGTCACGGCCTGCTCGCCCTCGATGCTCATGATCGGGACGAGGTTGCGGCAGCGGTCGAACAGGTCAAAA
>CACWJZ010000029.1 GCA_902761365.1 uncultured Eubacteriales bacterium
CCCCGACTCGGCGGTGGAGTACTTCGTTTCCTATTACGATTACTACCAGCCGGAGGCCTACATCGCCTCCAGCGACACCTATATCGAGAAGACCACCGCGGTCAACGAGGAGATCGACCGGCTTCGCCACTCCGCCACCTGCGCCCTGAACGAGCGCAGCGACGTGATCATCGTGGCCTCGGTCAGCTGCATCTACGCCCTGGGTGACCCGGAGGAGTATCTGCACCTTTCTCTGTCCCTCCGACCCGGCATGGAGGTGAGCCGGGAGGAGGTCATGCGCAAACTGGTGGACATCCAGTTCCAACGGAACGATCTCGACTTCCAGCGGGGCACCTTCCGGGTCCGGGGCGACACCCTGGACATCTTCCCCATGGGCAACGAGGGCCGGGCCATCCGAATCAGTTTCTTCGGGGACGAGATCGAGAAGATCACCGAGATCAACACCCTGACCGGCGAGGTCCTGAGCCACCAGGACCATGTGGCCGTCTTCCCCGCCTCCCACTACGCCACGGGCCAGGCGAAGCTCATGGCGGCCATGGGGGAGATCGAGCGGGACATGGAGCTTCGGCGGGACCAGTTTTTGGCGGAGAACAAGCCCCTGGAGGCGGAGCGCATCGAGCAGCGGGTCCGCCACGACATGGAGATGATGCAGGAGATCGGCTACTGCAATGGCATCGAGAACTATTCCCGCTACTTCGACGGCCGCCAGCCCGGGGACCCGCCCTACACGCTGATCGACTACTTTCCCAAGGACTTTTTGCTCATCATCGACGAGAGCCATGTGACCATCCCCCAGATCGGCGCAATGTATCGGGGGGACCGCATGCGCAAGGAGGAGCTGGTGAAGTACGGCTTCCGCCTCCCCTCCGCCTTTGACAACCGGCCCCTGCAGTTCGACGAGTTTTTATCCCGCATCCCCCAGATGCTCTGCGTGTCGGCCACGCCGGGCCCCTGGGAGCTCAGCCGCTGCACCCAGGTGGCGGAGCAGATCATCCGGCCCACGGGCCTTGTGGACCCGGAGATCTTCCTGCGGCCCATCGAGGGGCAGATCGACGACATCCTTTCCGAGGTGCGCCTCACCGCCAAGAAGGGCTATCGGACCCTCATCACCACCTTGACCAAGCGCATGGCGGAGGATCTCACCGAGTACCTGGACGGCATGGGCGTCCGGGTCCGGTACATGCACAGCGACATCGACACCCTGGACCGCATGGAGATCATCCGGGATCTGCGGCTGGGGGAATTCGACGTGCTGGTGGGCATCAACCTGCTGCGGGAGGGGCTCGATCTGCCCGAGGTGGGCCTGGTGGCCATCCTGGACGCGGACAAGGAGGGCTTCCTCCGGTCCGAGACCTCCCTCATCCAGACCATCGGCCGGGCCGCCCGGAACGCAGAGGCCCGGGTGCTCCTGTACGCCGACACCGTCACCCCCTCCATGCAGCGGGCCATGGACGAGACCGAGCGCCGCCGGAAGAAGCAGATGGCCTACAACGCCGAGCACGGCATCACGCCTCGGACCATCATCAAGGAGGTCGGCGCCCTCCTTGGCATCAGCCATCGGGCGGAGGCCGGGGAAATTGCCTTCACCGAGCAGGAGAAGGCCGCCCGCATCGAGCTGCTTCGGGAGCAGATGCAACAGGCCGCCCGGGAGCTGGAGTTCGAGCAGGCGGCCAAGCTCCGGGACGAGATCAAAAAGCTCATGGGCGAGACCGTCACCGCTTCCAAGTCCGTTCGCCCGGGCATGGTGGGCTCCGCCAAAAAGAGCCGCGGCCGGTCAAGGAAATAGGATATATTTTTTCAGCCAAATCCCTGCTCCACCCCTTGATTATTCGACCCGACATTATTATAATATTACACAGGGCGTATACCCAAATCGTAGTAAGAAGGAGAAGAATCATGAAGAAAGTATTTGCACTGATGCTGGCACTGGTCATGGTGTTCGCGCTGGTTCCGGCGGCCTTCGCCGCGGACTATTCCGGCTACACCATCCGGATCTACTCCAACTCCAACTCTGCGGAGCGTGTGACCTGGCTCGTCGATGAAGCCAAGAAAGCTGGCTTCACCATCAGCCTGGACACCAATGAAGTCTATTCCGGCGACGCCGCTGCCATTCAGGCTGCCAACGAGAATAAGGACGGCGATCTGATCTTCGGTCTCAACGAGACCCGCTGGGGCCAGCTGGTCAACGGCCAGTATGAGAACCTGAAGATCATGGATTGGACCCCCACCTGGGCCGAGGAAGTCGGCGCCTTCAAGTATGACGGCAAGGCCTACGGTCTGGTCATCCAGAACGTGCTGATGCTCTATCGGAACGACGCGCTGGGCACCAACGGTCAGGAGCTCCACTTCGATCACTGGGCTGACGTGGTCAACTCCGGCTACACCTGGTACCGCCAGAACAAGGTCGGCGGCACCACCAATGCCAACATCAACTCCGCCATGCTCTATCCCTTTGTGGATCCCACCTCTCCCGCCGGCGGCATCACCGTGGACGGTTGGAAGACCCTGTGGAAGTTCTGCGCTGAGGGCAAGTTCGGCGGCGACGACTGGAAGTACGGCTTTGATCCCTTGAACCGGGGCGACGTGGCTGTGTCCGAGTACTACTCCTCCTCCCTGTACGGCTCCATCGACACCGCGGCCGACGGCAGCCAGAACCCCCTGGTTGGCACCATGAATCCTGAGAACTGGGCCCTGGTGGATGTGAAGGACGGCACCTACTACATCGCCGAGTACCTGGGCATCCTCGACAAGGCCGGCCGTACCGATGAGCAGACCGAGGCCGTCAAGGCCTTCGCCGAGTGGTTCGGTTCCGCCGCCACCCAGGCTGCCTGGGGCGAGCAGTTCGACTCCTTCCCCTGCAACACCGTGGCCGCTGCCGAGCTCTATCCCGATGGCATCCCCGCCATCTACCAGATCCCCAACTTCGCCCTGAACAAGGTGGAAGGCACCGAGATGACCTACGCCGAGTATGTGGCCGCCCACAGCGCTGAGTGGACCAACATCCTCACCAACCTGGGCTTCTACTGGAAGGATGCCTCCAAGGCGCCCGCCGAGCCCGATTGGGCCAACCTGGATTGGGCGACCCTGACCCAGAAGAAGGACTAAAACTCCATAGCTGACAATCGATATGGCGAGCCCTTGGCGGCTCGCCATATCCTTACAAAGGATTACATGAGGGGGAGCAGACCATGATAAAATTGAATGATATCGTCGTCAAATTCGGCGACTTCACCGCCCTGCATGACATCAACGTCCATGTGAAGGAGGGCGAGTTCTTTACTTTTTTGGGACCGTCCGGCTGCGGCAAGACCACCACGCTTCGGACCATCACGGGCTTCATCGAGCCCGTCTCCGGCAGCGTGTTCGTGAAGGGACGGGACATCACCCATGTGCCCATCGAAGACCGCAACATCGGCATCGTGTTCCAGAGCTACGCTCTGTTCCCCACCATGACGGTCTATGACAACATCGCCTACGGCCTCAAGGTCAAGAAGGTCAAAAAGCCGGAGATCGACAAGCGGGTCCGGGACATCGCCCGGAAGGTGGACCTCTCCGACGAGCAGCTTCAGAAGGCCGTGTCCCAGCTCTCCGGCGGCCAGCAGCAGCGAGTGGCCATCGCCCGCGCCCTGGTCACCAACCCCGCCATCATCTGCATGGACGAGCCCCTGAGCAACCTGGACGCCAAGCTCCGGGTCCAGCTCCGCAACGAGCTCAAGAAGATGCAGAAGGACTTCGGCATCACCACCATCTACGTGACCCACGACCAGGAGGAGGCCCTGACCCTGTCCGATCGGATCGCCGTGTTCAACAAGGGCTACATCGAGCAGATCGGCACCCCCAACGAGGTCTACAACTTCTCCCAAACCGAGTTCGTCTGCAACTTCATCGGCGACATCAACCGGCTGGGCGAGGGCGTTTTGAAGGATCTCCAGGCTGCCGGCGCCGACGTGGATTTGAAGAAGCACAACTATATCCGCCTCGAACGCCTCCACGTGAACCAGACCCCCACCAATGGCGAGGTGGTGTTGAAGGGCGTGGTGGAGAGCCGCGAGTATTACGGCCTGTACATCAAGTACTACATCACCCTGGACGGCCAGACCATCAAGGTCATCGAGAAGAACGACGGCGTGAACATCTACGAGCCCGGCCAGCAGGTGGACGTGCTCCTGAATCCTCGGGACATCATGGCCTACGAGGCCAAGGAGGAGGCCTGAGATGAACGCCGATAAAAGACGGTTCAGCCCGGAGCTGGTGCTCAGGATCATCCTGCTGATCCTGTTCGCCTACTTCTTCTTCGGGTTCATGCTGATCCCGTGCCTCAACACCCTGACCAGCATCTTCAACGTGAAGACCGCGGACGGAGTCCGGGACCCTTGGGCGGTGATCCGATTCTTCCTAGCGGGGAGCATGCCCCGATTCGTGTGGAACTCCCTGAAGCTGGCCATCTGCCTGGTCATCACGGTAAACGTGGTGGGCATCTCCCTGGTGCTGCTCACGGAGTACTTCGACATCAAGGGCGCCCGGATCCTGCGCATGGGGTACATGACCACCATGATCTACTCCGGCGTGGCCCTGGTCACGGGCTATATGTTCCTCTACGCCGGCGACGGCATGATCACGTCCCTGCTGAAAAATGCGTTCCCGGGCTTCAACCCCAACTGGTTCTCCGGCTTCAACGCGGTGCTCTTCACCATGACCTTCGCCTGCACCAGCAACCACATGCTGTTTTTGCGCAACGCCATCCGGGGCATCGACTACAACACCGTGGAGGCGGCCCGGAACATGGGCGCCAACCCCTTCAAGGTCCTGTGGACGGTGGTGCTGCCCACCCTGATCCCCACCCTATTCTCGCTGACGGTCATGACCTTCATCACCGGCCTCTGCGCCATGTCCGCCCCTACTCTCCTCGGGTATGACTCCATCAACCCAGAGATCGTGCGTCTCGCCGGCTCGTCCACGGCAGACGAGTCCTTCCCCCAGGCGCGGGCGGCGCTCCTCTCCATCATCCTGGCCCTGTTCACCATCATCCTGCTGACGGTACTCTCCGCCTACGAGCGCAAGGGGCATTACCTGTCCGTATCGAAGACCAAGGCCAAGCTTCAGAAGCAGAAGATCAACAACCCCGTGGCCAACGTGCTGGCCCACATCTACGCCTACATCCTGTTCATTATCTACATGACCCCCGTGGTGATGATCATCGTGTTCTCCTTCCAGAACTACAGCGCCATCAAGGGCAAGCGCCTCGATTTGAAGGGCTGGACGCTCATCAACTTCTTCGGCACGGCGGACTATTCCTACGTCAACGACCGGGGCAAGACCAAGACCGTGGCGGGAGCCATCTCGGGCGTGTTTTCCAACGAGAAGACCCTGGGCGGCATCAAGCTGAGCTTCATCCTCTCGGCGGTGGCGGCGGCCCTGGCCTGCGTCATCGTCATCGTGGCCTGTAACTACATCTTCAAGAAGAAGGGCAAGAAGATGAGCGCCTTGGTGGAATACGCGCTGCTGTTCCCCTGGCTGCTGCCCACCATCCTCATCTGCTACTCCTATCGGACCTACTTCAACTCCGACGCCGTCTGGTACGTGGGGAATCAGAACCTGTACTTCGGCAAGTACGTGCGGCTGCTCATCATATTGGCCTATACGGTGGTGAAGCTCCCGTTCTCCCTGCGCATGATCAAGGCGGCCTTCTACGCCATCGACGAGGAGCTGGAGGATGCCGCTCGGAACCTGGGCTCCAGCGGGATCAGGACGTTCCTGCAGGTGAAGCTGCCCATCATCCTGCCCAGCGTGCTCGCCGTGTTTGCGCTGAACTTCAACGCCCTGTTCACGGAGTACGATATGTCCGCCACCTTCCAGAGCCCCAACGCCATCACCTATGCCATGGTCATCCAGGGCATGCTCGCTGACGCCACCCGCGGCGCCAACATGAACGCTCTGGGCCGCCGCTGCGCGTCCACGGTGTTCATCATGATCGTGTCCGGCCTCATCCTGTACCTGGTCTATGGCGTGGGTGCCCGAGACCTGGGCGAGCGGCTGGAGGCCAAGAAGCGCTGGCGGAACCGGTTCGCCCGGCTAACTGGCAAGGCGAAGAAGACTGACGCGGTATGAGCATGAAGCCCAACATCGTATTCGACATGGGGCAGGTCCTGATGGACTTTGCCCCGCCTACGTTCATCGCGCGGCTCGGCTACACCGGCGACGACGCCCAGGCGCTCCTGCGGGAGGTGTTCCGGGGGTGGGAGTGGGTGGCCTTCGACCGGGGGGACGTGACCGGCCAGGACGTGGTGGACAGCGCCTGTTCCCGGCTGCCGAAGCGGCTCCATCAGGCGGCCCACGATCTGGTGTTCCACTGGTGGGAGGAGATGATCCCCATGCCCGGCGCCCGGGAACTGGTGACGGAGCTCCATGAGAAGGGGTACGATATGTACGTGCTCTCCAATGCCTCCCAGGACTTTCACACTTACTTCGACCGCATCCCCGGCAGCGAGTATTTGCCTCGGGAGCGGCGGTTCGTGTCCTCGGATTACAAACTTCTGAAGCCAGAGCACGAGATATACGAGCTGTTCCTCAAGACCTACAGCCTGGACCCCGCCACCTGCATCTTCATCGACGACAACCCGCCCAACGTGGAGGCCGCCCGGCGCCTGGGCTTTCGGGCCCTGGTCCACCGGGGCGACCCGGTTCGCCTCCGCCGCGAACTCAGGGAGCTGGGCGTGGAGGTTGAGGGCTAATCGTTCTTTGCCGCTATTCTCTTTGGAGAAAGGAAAAAAAGCGGCGAACACAGAAGCGCCCGAGAAAACGAATGGGAAGCACAGCTAAGCCATGCCTCCCAAATACAGTCCTTTGAGCATGCCCTCTTTCTTCAGGAAAGAGGGCATATTTTATCGATCGCTTAATTGGCCAATCTTTGCTTCAAATACCCTCTCAACTGCTCAACGGTCTCCGGCAATCCTGCCTGTGCCGGGGCGCTGCCCTGAGCCAGGGTCCCGCGGCCGCCGCCCTTGCCGCCAAGGGCCAGGTTCACCGCGGGGATGAGCTCGCCCATGTCCAGCTTCAGCCCATTCGAGCAGAGCACGTAGGTGAGCTGCCCGGCCTTCTCGGTGAGCAGCAGGGTCAAACCCTTCTCGGGCAGGGTGGCGAGGGCCAGGGGCCGAAGGCGCTTGGGGTCCGTGTCGGTGAGCTGGACCAGGAGCTTCTTCCCCTTCACGTCTTCCGCCTGGGCTTTGAGCTCCGCCGTCAGATATTCCTCCAGGCGCGCCGTCAGGGCGGCCTTCTCCTTCTTCACTTCCTTCAGCTCGCTTTCCTGCTTCTCCACGGCGGCGAGGACCTCCTCCCCGGCGGTGGAGAATTTGCGGGCGATGGCGTCCACGGTCATCTGGAGCTTCTGGAACTGTTGCATGGCCCGGCCCCCGCAGAGGAAGGTCATGCGCATGCCGCCCTTGTAGGCCACGGCGGCGACGATCTTGACGGCGCCGATCTCCCCGGTGAAGTGGACGTGGGGGGCGCAGCAGGTGCAGGAATCCGCGTTCTCGATGCTCACCACCCGGATGGGCGCGATGAGGCCCTCGGCGTGCTTGCGGAGGGGCACGCCCTTCAAATCGTCCTCGCTCTCATAGATGGTGGCGGTGACGGCCAGGTTCCGGCGGACGAGGGCGTTGGCCATGTCCTCCATGGCCGTGACCTGCTCCGGCGTCAGGGGCTTGTCCAGATCCAGCGTGGCGTAGGTGAGGGCGCAGTGGAAGCCCACGTTCACCGCGTCGAAGAGCTTGTAGGCGCACCAGCTCAGGATATGCTCGCCCGTGTGCTGCTCCATGATGTCCAGGCGCCGCCCTTCGTCAATATGCCCCGTGACGGTCTCGCCCACGGACAGGGGGCCGTCGGTGCGGAGGATGAGCTCGTCCCCGCGCTCCCGCACGTCCGTCACGCGCACGGCGCCCAGGGTGCCCGTGTCGCAGGGCTGGCCGCCCTTGTTGGGGAAGAAGACGGTGCTGTCCACAATTACGTCGAAGCCCTCCTTGGCAGGTTCACAGGAGAGGACGGTGCACTGGTTTTCGAACAGATGGCTGTCCATGAGATACAGGCGCTGGGTCATAGGGACCTCCCAAAGGTATTTTTATCAGTATACCACAGAGAAGCTTCTAAAGGAACAGCTTGTCCAAAAACCTTTTGACAAGCCGGATCAGGCTGTGGGGAAGGGTGTGCGGCACTTGTTCTGCAAACCGGGATCTGTCAGTCAAAAACAACTGTCCAGTCATTGGCCTGATTGGCCGCAAAGCACATCTGTATTTGTTCCTCATTGCACTTCTCCTCGGCCAAAGGCGGAAGTTCCTCTTTGGAAAAATATCGGCTTTCTGTTGTCTCGATATTTTCGGCAAATTCGCCTCCAAGAACCTCGCACAGGTAGAATATTTTTACCACTCCATACGCATACGGCGGGGGATTGTGCTTATCCCTGTCTTGAACAGCTATGACCTTCTTGACAAAAACGTCCAGCCCGGCTTCTTCTTTTGTCTCCTTGACGATATTGTCTGCCGGAGAGAGATTGAATTCGCACCACCCTCCAGGCATAGACCATTTTCCCTTTTCACATACAAGCAGGATCTTTCCATCCCTGAAAATCGCAGCGCGAGTATCTACCTTTGGTGTTTGGTAACCTTCATCGCCGCAAAACAATCCCTTGATCTTCTCAGCAGGCACATCTGCTCTCGTCAACATCATTTCCGCAGAGATTTCCCTGATACGCTGATAACGTTCCTTGTCATATATGTCATGTCCATAAAAGAGTCCGGCTTGCGCAAGGCTTTGGAGCTCTTTTGCCCATTCCACAATCTGATCCTTATCTTTTATCCCCACAAATCTCGATTTATAGAATTAGTTGTAACATAGATACCATGAAATAACAACCATCGACTGGGGAGCAAGAGAATGAACAGCGCAGCGGCAGCTGTTTTATAAACCAGCGTCTGTCATTTCCCCTTTTTGACGTAAATCAGAAGAAAGTTCAGGATGTCATGCAATCCCTTATCCAAAAACGCCTTGTCGCGCACTCCGTATTCATGCCCTGATTGGAACCATTCCTGCCATGCGGTATCGTAGCAGTCGGCCTCAAGAACCTTGATTTCGCACCGGTCTGCGCACTCGTCCTTCAAAAGGTTCTCCCACCAGGAAGCCGTTTTGAACAGTTGAGAATCATCGCCCTCGGCCCATGTTTCAAACAACCGTTTCAAATCGCCCTGGGGCCGCTCCTTCAGGCCGGGAACAGCGATCATCACATACCCGTTTTCTTTGACAAAAGGCAGTATTTTATCTGCCAATACGCCCGCCTTGCAGCCGAAATAATGATATGCGTCAACGCTGATGATGGTATCGAAATAGTCCTGTGCAAAGGGCATATCCATCGCGTCTCCGTGGATCGGTATGATCTTGTCTTCAAGCCCGTTGTCCCGTATTCTCACATAGTTTTCCGTTGCGGGAATCCAAAGATCGAACGCATAGACATGTTTTGCATCCGTTTCATTGGCAACAAAAAGGGACGTCAGGGCATATCCGCATCCAAGGTCCAACGTTCGGCCATATCGTACATCTTTCGGACTTCTGCGGATCAATTCATCCAGCAGTCGGAATGAATTGGGTCCCATCAAATACTCTTTTGTAAAGTATTTTTTATATTTTTCAATGTTGCTCATTCTGTTCTCCTTTCCCATGACCCGTCCAATTCCGATTTGAATACTTGATTGTACCATAGATACAATGAAACAACTATAGTCAATTCAGAGGAAAATCGAGAATCGCAGTCGCCCGGCGCCAACGGCCGAAGCCGCCTTCTTCCGCGGCCTGAAAGGAAGTTGACTTTTGGGGGATTTTCGATATACTGCTTCTATGAACATGTTCAAGAGAAAGAATCGGCCGGTCAAGCTGGGCCAGGCCAAGAAAAAGCTGTTTTTCCGGCGGGAGAGCCGCCACATCCTCCTGGCCCTGGGGGCGGTGACCCTCCAGGCCCTGTCCATCCTGTGGTTCTACCGGCCCGCGGGCATCGTGTCCGGCGGCGTCACCGGCATCTCCATGCTGCTCAACTACGCCACGGGCGGCAACATCCAGAGCTGGATCCCCATGGTGGCCCTGAACGCGCCCCTGCTCTTTTTGGCGTATCGGGAGCTGCATCTTAAATTCGTCATCTACACGACCCTGTGCACCCTGTACTTCTCGCTGATCTTCGCGGTCCTCGAAAACCTGCCCCAGCCGGAGATCTTCGACATGACCAACCCGGTCATGCCCCTCATCAGCGTCATCTTCGGCGCGGTGCTCAACGGTGTCTTCGGGTCCATCGTCATCCGCAACGGCGGCTCCACGGGCGGCTTCGACATCGTCTCCCTGGTCCTGAGCCGCAAGGTGTCCTTCCCCATGGGCACCATCTCCATGGCCTTCAACATGGTCATCGTGGGGGCCCTGGCGTTCGTGAAGGGGATGGAAGTGGCAGCCCTGTCCATCATCGCCCTGTTCACCTGCTCCGTGGCCTTCAACAACGCCCTCATGGGCCTCAACCGGAACAAGACCCTGTTCATCATCTCCGACAAGTGGGACACCTTCGCCAACGAGGTCATGACCACCGTCCACCGGGGCATCACCTACATCCCGGCCCGGGGCGCCTACACCAACGCAGAGCGGAAGATCGTCTACATCATCGCCAAGACCGTGGAGGTGGCCACCATCCGCCGCATCGTCCTCACCCACGACCCCCAGGCCATCCTCTCCGTCATCGACACCAAGGAAGTCGTTGGGCGGGGCTTCACCGCCAACAACTGATCCCGTATACAACCAAAGGACCTGGCATCGCGCCAGGTCCTGTTTTTTTCGACGGGACGGGCTTGCCCCTCCCGCCGTCAATGAAAAAGGATCCAACGCGAATGCCCCGGTTGCGGGGAATTTTTGTGAACTCAACCGATGGATGATTCCACAACCTGGAAATATGTGGTATGATGTTAGGGATGGGCGGTGAAGCCGCCAAACCAGCGAAAAGGAGCGTGCAGATGATACAGGATCTTCTGACCAACAAAAAGTATCTCTTTGCCTCAGGCGCCAACACGGAGCTCCGGGCCCAGCGGAACCTCAACCGGCGGGCGGTGCTCTTGAACGGGGCGTTGGTGGGCAACGTGCGGACGGAGCAGTTCGGCGTGTCCGCCCGGGTGTACGAGAACGGCGTCTACGGCTTCTCCTCCACAGCGGAGTACACCGACGAGACCGTGAAGGACGTGCTGCAGGCGGCCAGCGAAAACGCGGCCTTCCTGGCCCGGCACGCCGGCAAGGGCAAGGGGCCCCACAAGGCCATGGCCCCGAACAGGATCGTGACTGCCTACGACCTCAATGACGTGGAGCAGCGGACCTACATCGAGTTCATCCAGGCCCTGGACGGCTACATCGCCCAGAAGTACCCGGACCTTATGAGCCGGACCATCATCGCTACCGCCGATTCCATGGAAAAGCTCCTGTGCGTCAGCAACGGCAGCGACGGCCACAGCATCCTGCCCCGGAGCTACATCTACGTGGTCATGACCATGGCGGGCGCCGACGGCCAGCCCGTGGAGCTCTACGAGGTGGTGGGCGGCGGCTACGGCACCTTCGATCGGAACTATACGAAGCCCGAGGACTGCTACGCCGAGATCGATAAGCTCTACGACCGGCTTCGCCAGAAGGCCAAGGACGGCGTCTACCCCGAGGCCGGCACCAAGACCGTGATCCTGGGCGGCATCCTCTCGGGGATGCTGGCTCACGAGGCCGTGGGCCACACGGTGGAGGCGGACCTGGTCATCGGCGGGTCCGTGGCCGGACCGTGCCTGAACAAGCGGGTGGGCTCCGATCTGGTGAACCTGGTGGACTTTGCCCACACCGCCTTCGGCCAGCCCACGCCCCTGCCCCTCTATGTGGACGACGAGGGCACCGCCGCCACCGACGCCGTGCTTATCAAGGACGGCATCCTGGTGGGCTACATGAACAACCGGGAGAGCGCCGAGCGGTTCAACATGGTCCCCACGGGCAACGCCCGGGCGTACCTGTTCTCCGACGAGCCCCTGATCCGCATGCGGAACACCGCCGTGCTGCCGGGCAAATCCAAACTGGAGGACATGATCGCCTCCATCGACGATGGCTACTACCTGCTGGACACCAACAACGGCCAGGCGGACACCACGGGCGAGTTCATGTTCGGCGTCACCTTCGGCTACGAGATCAAGAATGGCAAGCTGGCGCGGCCGCTGCTCGACACCACCATCTCCGGCGTGGCCTTTGACATGCTCAAGACCGTGGACATGCTCTCGGATGAGATGATCTGGGCCAGCTCCGGCATGTGCGGCAAGAAGCAGCCCATGCCCGTGGGCATGGGCGGACCGGCGGTCAAGTGCCGGGTGAACATCGGCGGAACGCGGTGGCGGCCCTGCAGGCGGCGGGCGCGGACAAGGCCCAGGCCAACGTCTCCTACACCATCACCCATGAGTTCAACGTGGACGGAGGCGAGTTCAGCCTCTTCCGCACCCTGTTCGACAAGCAGCTCGCCATGACCGCCATCCAGGGCGGCCGCAAGGGCATCGTGGCCCAGAACCGGTACGACGAGGCGACCCTGCGCGAGAGCGCCAAGGCGTGCCTGGAGGCCGCGGCCTCCGCCCAGCCCGACGAAAACTGGGACTTCGCGCCCCTTTCCCAAAATGAGGACTTCGTGCTGGGCGAGGTGACGCCCGACACGGACAAGCTCTTCTTCCGCTGCCAGGAGCTCATGGCCAGCGTCAAGGAGCGGTTCCCCACGATCATCATGGAGCAGATGATCGTGGCCCACAAGGAGGTCCTGAAGGCGAAGGCCAACTCCTACGGCGTGCTCTTCTCCACCCACCAGGGCAGCTACCAGGTGCAGCTCATGTTCTCCGCCCACGAGGGCGAGAAGGCGTCCTCCTTCTTCGGCGGCGGCGTCATCGCCGACAACCTGGACAAGCCCTTCCTGGAGCTGGGGTCCATCGAGAAGGACCTCGCCGACGTGGAGCGGCAGATCGACACCACCAGCGTGGGCGGCAAGTTCGAGGGGACCATGGTGGTCACCCCCGGCTGCGTCGGGGAGCTGTTCTATTCCCTGCTCGCCGATTTCGCGGGCGAGGGCGGCCTCCTCTCCGGCACCAGCCCCTGGAAGGACAAGCTGGGCGAGAAGGTGGCGGACGAGCGGATCACCCTGTCCCTCGCGCCCCTGGACGAGCGGATCGTCTGCGGCGACCGCACCACCAGCGACGGGTTCCGGGCGGAAAACTTCGACATCATCAAGGACGGCAAGCTCAGCGCCTTCTTCCTGAGCCTCTACGCCGCCAACAAGCTGAAGCTCCCCCGGGGCAAGAACGACAGCTTCAACGTGGTGATCGCCCCCGGCGACAAGTCCATCGACGAGATCATCTCCACCATCGATCGGGGCATCGTCATCGGCCGGTTCTCCGGCGGTCAACCCTCATCGAACGGCGACTTCTCGGGCGTCGCCAAGAACGGCTTCCTCATCGAGAACGGGAAGATCGGCCCCGCCCTCTCCGAGACCATGATCGCCGGAAACCTGGCGGACATGCTCAATCATTTGAGGGCCATCTCCCGCGAGCAGGTGGCGGACGGCATGTCGGTCCTGCCCTATATGGTCTTCGACGGGATCACCATCTCGGGGAAGTAAGGACCAATCTTTATATTTTGCCGCTTTTTCTCTTTAGGCTAAAGAGAAAAAGCGGCGGAAAAAGAGAAATGCAAGAAGGGGTAAACTTTCGTACAAAAAGCAATACCCCTTCTTAAGTTCTTTTGGTCCAACCTTTTCTTTCAAGAAAGGGTGCAAAGCTGAGCGCTGCCTGCGGCAGATGCAGCGAGGCGGAGCACGGGCAAAACAACGGGAAACCAAACAAAGTGCAGGTTTCGACTATGTTTTGCCCCTGGTCATGCGTGCTTTCAAATAATTTCTCTCAATTTTCAAAAAACACTTGACTTTCCCCCTGGTAGAAGCTGTATAAAGGAAGCAGAAAGCGAGGACGCGGCCATGAAGATACAACAGGTGGAGGAGCTGGTGGGCATCAGCAAGAAGAACATCCGCTTCTACGAGGAGCAGGGACTCCTGCGCCCCGGCCGGGCCGAGAACGGCTATCGGGAGTACGGGCAGGCGGATGTGCTGCGGCTCAAAGAGATCAAGCTCCTTCGAAAGCTGGCCGTGCCCATCGAGGACATCCGCGCGGTGCTGCAGGGAGAGAGTGCCCTGGACACCTGCCTCGACCGGCAGCTCAGGGAATTCGACCGGCAGCGGGAGAGCCTCAGCGCCATGGAGGGCATGACGCGGGAGCTGCTGAGCCGCCCCGGCCTCACCCTGGAGGGATTGGACGCGGAAGGGTGCCTCGAGAAGATCGAGCGTTTGGAAAAGGAGGGACATAGTTTTATGGATGTGTCGAAGCGGGACGTACACCGCAAGAAGACCACGGGGGCGATTGTAGGCGCGGCCATTTTTATCGCCCTGATCCTGCCCGCCCTGTTCATCATCCTGTGGGCCAACGGGCAGTCGCCCCTGCCCATCCCGGTGCTGGCGCTCATTGTGGCGGTGCCGGTGATCGTCATCGTCTGCATCGTGGCGGTGCTCATTCAACGGATCAAGGAAATCAAAGGAGGAGAAGAAGATGAAGCTGCTCAGTATTGATCATGTCCCCGGCCAACAGATCGAAGCCCTGGGGATGGTGAAGGGAGCCGTGGTGCAGACCAAGCACTTCGGCAAGGACTTTATGGCGGGGCTCAAGACCCTGGTGGGCGGCGAGATCGTGGCCTACACAGAGATGCTCAACGAGGCCCGGCAGATCGCCGTCAAGCGCATGGTGGACGAGGCCAAGGCCCTGGACGCCGATGCCGTCATCGGCATCCGCTACGGCTCCGCCCAGGTCATGCAGGGGGCTGCTGAGGTGCTGGCCTACGGCACGGCAGTGAAGATCGTCGGGCCCAAGGAAGGGACGGTACGGCTGTGAGCGTCCCGACCCTGTCCGTGGTTTTTATGGCGCTGGCGACACTGTATTCCTTCGCCGCGCCGATCCTGCTGCTGATCTATTATCGGAAGAAGGGCGCGGACATCCTGCCCTTCTTCATCGGCTGCATCGTGTTCGTGATCTTCGCCCTGATATTGGAGTCCCTGATGCATCAGCTGGTGCTGAAGGTGCTGCCCGTGGGGAAGACGATCCTGGGGAACACCCTTCTCTACGCCCTCTACGGGGGCCTGGCCGCGGGCATCTTCGAGGAGACCGGCCGGTTTTTGGCCTTCAAGACCGTGCTCAAGAAGAAGCTGGGGAACGATCGCAACGCCCTCATGTACGGGGCGGGCCACGGTGGCATCGAGGCCATCCTGACGCTGGGCTTGGCGTACATCGGCAACATCGTCATGTCGGTGCTCATCAACGCCGGGCAAACGGATATGCTGACGGCCACCGCCACCGGCGAGACCGCGGAACAGCTCAAGGCCGTTCTCGATTCCCTGGTAACCACCGCCCCCTGGACCTACCTTTTGGCCATCGAGGAGCGGGCCTTGGCCATCACGACCCACATCTGCCTGTCGGTGCTGGTTTTCTTCGCCGTCAAAAAGCCCGACAAGGGCTGGCTGTTCCCGACGGCGATCCTCCTTCATGCTGCCTTGGACGGGGTCATGGTGATCCTGGCGGCCCACCTGCCCACCGTGGCCGTGGAGGGCTGCCTGGCGGTCATGGTCCTGGGGCTGGTGCTCCTTGCCCGGGCCGTGTGGCGGCAGAACGCGGCGGCGTAGGTGTCGCGCTTCTATGGACGACAATAGAGGTGAGGAGAGATCCTCACCTCTTTTCATATGCTTTCGGTTTACCAGATACGGTAGGCCATCAGGAAGTGGTTGGTCCAGTACTTGGTGCTGACGCTGCGCTTGACCACACTGCCGGCGGAGCTGCTGGCGTCGATCATGCGCCCGCTGCCGATGTAGATGCCCACATGGCCGGAGGATTCGCTGCTGCCGGAGAACACCAGGATGTCGCCCTTCTTGAGCTTGTCCATATCGTCGATCCGCGTGAATTTGCTGCAGGTCCGCCAGCGGACGCTGGTCATGTAGCTGATGTTCACCCCCGCCTGCTTCAGGCACCAGTAGACGAGACCGGAGCAGTCGAAGCTGTCCGGGCCCTTACCGCCCCGCACGTAGGGGCAACCCACGCGGCTTTCGGCGGCTTTAATGAGGCCCTCTACCCCATGGCCGTAGTTGCCACCGCCATGACCGGGTTTAGGCGTCTTCGTGGGCTTCGGCGTGGCCGTTTCCTCGGGTTCGCGGTAGGGCGTGGCCGTGATCTCAGGGGTATTCGTGACCTCAGGCGTCCGCGTCGGCTTCGGCGTCTTGGTGGGCTTCGGCGTGGGCGTATCCGTCACCTCAGGCGTCCGCGTCGGCTTCGGCGTCTTCGTGGGCTTGGGTGTCTCGATCTCAATGAGCTCGTCGGTGCCGTGGGGCGTCCGGGTCGGCTTGGGCGTCTTCGTCGGTTTGGGCGTAGGCGTCTTGGTCGGCTTCGGTGTCCGCGTAGGCTTCGGCGTTTTGATCTCCACGATGCCGTCGGTGCCATGGGGCGTCCGCGTCGGCTTCGGCGTCCGGGTCGGTTTCGGCGTGGGCGTCTTGGTCGGCTTCGGTGTCCGCGTGGGCTTTGGCGTCTTCGTAGGCTCCGGCGTGGGCGTCTTAGTGGCCTTGGGCGTCCGCGTCGGCTTCGGCGTCTTCGTAGGCTCCGGCGTGGGTGTCTTCGTCGGCTTCGGTGTCCGCGTAGGCTTTGGAGTCTTGGTAGGCTCCGGCGTAGGCGTCTTCGTGGGCTTCGGGGTCTTGGTGGGCTTGGGCGTGGAGGATCGTGCGTCGTCGGACAGGAGCGTCTTCAAGGTCTCCGGCCCGGCCTCCCCGTCCACCTCTAGATCATTGCGGGTTTGGAAGTCTTCCACCGCATGGACCGTGGCCTCGGTATAGTTGCCCGTGATCTGATTGGCCTTCAAAAAGCCGTACTTCATCAGCAACCGCTGGAGGGAGACCACGTCGTCCCCCCTGGCGCCCATAGCGAAGGCATGGGCGGCGGTATCGTCGTCGTTCAACATGGACACGGTGCCGGGGCTCAGGTTCCCGTCGGCCACCAGGCCGTTGTCCTCCTGGAACCGCTTCACCGCCTGGGCGGTGAGCCGGCCGTAGACGCCGTCGGGACGGATGGTCAGATACCCCAGCTCCAGCAGTCGCTGCTGCCAGATCAGGATCTGATCGGACTGGTCCCCGATCCGCAGGGAGTTGGCCACGGGGCCGTCCCCGAAGAGGGTCTCCAGCACAACGGAATCCACGGATACCCCGTTTCCCAGCTTGTTCCGCTCCCGGAACCGCTGCACGGCATCGGCGGTCTCACCGCCGAAGTAGCCGTCCGGAGATACGGCCAAGTAGCCCAGCTCGACGAGCCGCTCCTGGATGTTCTCCACCTCCATACCCCGATCCCCGGGCAGCACGGCGTAGAGGGCGGCATTCTCGTCGTTCAGTTTCAAAAAGGTCTTCTCATCGCAAAGGCCCGTTTCAGGCAGGCCGTTGCGCCGCTGGAACAAGGCCATGGCGGAGGCCACGCCGGCCTCGTACACGTCCTCGGGCTGCTCGAACTCCAGATACTCCAACGTCATGAGCCGGATCTGGATGTCCAGCACGATGGGGGAGCGCATGCCGACGCCAATCACGTCCCCATTCAGGGGGTTCAGGGTGGGTGTGGGCGAGGGCACCTCCGTGGGCACGGCCGTGGGCACGGGGGAGGGTGGCGCTGTGGGGGCAGGCGTCGCGGCCATGGCCTCGGCGATCCGGCCCCGGGGCATGGGCGTGGGAGTCACCTGAACCACGTGCTCGTTGCGGTCCAGATCCGGTTCCTCCACCTCCACCGCCTGGAAGGAGCGCTGCAGGAACTCCCGGGTGATGAGCCCACCAGTCACAAAGAGGCCCGTCACGAGTATGACCAGGACCCAGACCAGCGCTGCGCTGCCCTTGCCCTGTTCTTTTCCGTTCGGTGTCCGCCGTTTCATGGCCGTCTCCCTCCTTTTTCTTATATCTTATTGTAGCGAATTTTCGTCCTTTTTGTGTTAACGCCTCGTAAACAAACTGCGGGAAAAATGCAACATAGAAATGACAAAACTCACAAAAACGAACAGCGCCTGGAGCGATCCGGGCGCTGAGAAAGATGCATTGCCTTATTCCGCCGCCAGGCGCTTGAGGCATTCGGCCATGAAGCGGGTGTTGAAGAGCATCTCGGAGAGGAGGGGCGTAGGTGCCGCCGCCGATGGAGATGGGCTTGGATGCCCGGTCGCCGGAGAGCTCCCCGTACACGTCCATGAGGGTGCTGACCAGCTCGGTCTCGGGGGCGATGTAGTGGCCCAGGGAGTTGGACCGCTCCTTGACGGCAAAGCCCAGGGCGCCCATGCGCTCGTCGATGGGCCCTGTGAGCTGCTCGAAGGTCATGGAGGCGGGGTAGCGGATGTCGAAGCCGATGGTGACGCCAGCTTCGTCAGCGGTGAGGATGGTAGGGGCCAACGTCAGGCGGCCGGAGGCGTCGGTGAAGTCCACGCCCAACCCCTCGCCGTGGTTGTAGCCGCAGAGGAGCTTGACCAGCCCGGCGAAGGTCTCCCGATCCGCCGCGGGCAGGTCCGCTTCGCTGAGGGCCTTCAGGAGCTTCGCAAGGGCGTTATCCGCGTGGTCCGGCATGGAGGCGTGGCCCTCCTTGCCCTTGGTGGCGATGGCGGGGACTATGGCCGCCGCTTCACCGGGGATCACGTTCGTGGCGGTGCCCACCTTGGCCCGGACGGCGCAGGCATACTTCTTTTCGAAGAACATGTGGGAGATGTTCATCTCGGAATTGACCACGGGGTAAGTGGCGTCGGGGGTGAAGGCCATGGTGGGCTCCCCCTCCACCTCCCGGTACCGCTCCATGCCCGTGGAGCCCCGCTCCTCGTCGCAGCCCAGGAGGATGCGGACCCGGCGCTTCATCTTGGCGCCGCTCTCCTTCAGGGCGTAGAGGGCGTAGAGGGCGGACACTGCCGCACCCTTGTCGTCCGCCGTGCCCCGGCCGTACATAGCCCCGTCGTGGATCTCGGCGCCGTAGGGGGGATAGGTCCAGCCCGTGCCCTCGGGGACCACGTCCAGATGGGCCATCACGGCCACCAGCTCGTCGCCTTCCCCGTACTCCACCACGCCGCAGCGGGCTTCCACGTCCCACACCTTTTCAAAGCCCAGCTTTTGGGCGATTTCCTGAGCCTTCCGCAGGGCGTTGAACACGTTTTCGCCGTAGGGCATCCCCTCCTTGGGCTCGCCCCGGGACACGGAGGGTATGCGGATCAATTCCTGCAGGTCCTTCACCTGGTTCTCAAAGCTCTTTTCAATGATGTCGTGCATAATCATCCTCCATCTATATCTTTTTTCTTTAGTGTACCACAGGTGTCGAAGAAAATGAAGCCCTAAGAAAGACACAGATTTTCTACAGTTTGATTTATTGAATCCCGCGGGCGTATGTGATACAATACTGCTTGTTGTAAACGCGGAGAGAGGAACGGATGATCAAAAAGCTCGTCAACTGGATACGGAATCTGCTGCCCGGATACGGCTGGGCCTGCTTCCTCTTTTTGGTGTTTTGCCAGTGCACGGTGTTTTGGGCGACCCGCATCCCGCTATCGTACATGGAGAAGATCGACCTGTCCATCGCCCTGGACGACATCATCCCCTTCCGGCCCGGCTGGATCTCCATTTACGTGCTGTCCTTCGCCTCCTGGGCGGGGACCCTCTTTTTGCTGTTCCGGCAGCGGAAGGAGCATGTATACCGGAACTCGACCGCCTACTTCGTGACGCTGATCCTGACCGCTTTTTCCTTCCTGCTGCTGCCCGGGACCATTGAGCGGCCGGAGGTACCGGGCCGCGGCTTCTTCTCCTGGCTCACCCGGTTCATCTACCTGGTGGACCAGCCCAACAACCTGTGCCCGTCCCTGCACGTGATCTGCAGCTACTACTGCTGGCGGGCCATCTGGGATACGGAGGGCATCCCGCTCTGGTATCGCCGGTTCAACTTCGTCTTCCTCCTCCTGGTCTGCTGCTCCATCCTGTTCGTGAAACAGCACGTCTTCGTGGACATCCCCGCCGGGGTGCTGGTGTCGGAGGTGCCGCTGCAGCTGGCCCGCAGGTTCCGCTGGGAGCGGGCGGGGTACGCTATCGAAAAAAAATGGAAGCGGATATGAACTATACAGCACGACCCTTGACCGAGGAATAGGAAACCTTCATCGAAAAAAAGATCAACGCATATGCCGATTCCATGGCACCGTCGGGCCCGCATACCGAGGAGGAGCAGCTGGTCTTTAAGGTGGAGGATGAGGACGGGAAGGTCGTCGTCGGCTGTGTCGTGGACATTCACCCATGGAGCCGGGCGGTGCTTGCCCAGCTGTGGGTGGACGAGAGCTGTCGCCATCACGGCCTGGGCTCCATGCTGATCCGCACTGCCGAAAACGCCGCCTGCGTGATCCCGTCCTATTGCTGCGACTGGGTATCCGGCTTCTTCTTTTAGAACAGATTCACCCCCAGAGGCAAGCTGGAGGACTACCCAAAAGGCCATACCGCCTACGAGCTGGAAAAGCGGATCTGACGCCCCCTTGCGTGACGCCCTTTGGCGGCACCAAAAGGCGCGGAAGAAGGACGAATACCCGGTTGTCAAAGGGCCGCCGGTTGTGGTATAGTAATAGAAAACGATCGGGAGGTAAGAAACCCATGAAGCAATTGAATCTCACGCCCCACATCGGCTGCGCGCCGGAGGATTTCGCCAAGACCGTGCTCATGCCCGGAGACCCCCTGCGGGCAAGGATGATCGCGGAGACCTACTTCACCGATGCGGAGCTGGTCAACAACATCCGGGGCGTCCAGGGCTACACCGGCTACTACAACGGCAAGCGGGTGTCCGTCATGGCCAGCGGCATGGGCATGCCCGCCATCGGCATCTACTCCCACGAGCTCTTCAACTTCTTCGGCGTGGAGAGCATCATCCGCGTGGGCTCCGCCGGCGGCATGAACCCCGATCTGAAGCTCTTCGACATCGTCATCGGCCAGGGCGCCTGCTACAACAGCAGTTTCGTGAGCCAGTACGCCCTGCCCGGCACCTACTCCGCCATCGCCGACTTCGGCCTCTGCCGCAAGGCGGTGGACGAGTGCGAGAAGCGGGGCCTCCGGTACAAGGTGGGGAACCTGCTCTCCTCCGACAACTTCTACAACGACGCCGTGGACCAGACCGCCTGGGTGAAGATGGGCGTGCTGGCGGCGGAGATGGAGGCCGGCGCCCTCTACATGAACGCGGCCCGGGCGGGCAAAAAGGCCCTGTGCATCTGCACCATCTCGGACCTCATCGTCGGCGGCGAAGCCACCACCCCCGAGCAGCGGCAGAACGCCTTCCACGACATGATCAAGGTCGCTTTGGAGATCGCGGAATAACCTTTTCACAGTATGCAAAAGCAGCCCAACAGGGCTGCTTTTTGGCTTTCCATGGGAGATGCGACTATCCACGAGAGTTGCTCATCAGGAGTGAGCCCCCTTGCGCAAAGAGGGGAAGGCCCGCAAGGGCCAGGGGGGATCGCTCTCTTTGCGGCCTCGCCGCAAAACATCCCTACCCAGCAACATCACTTTCTCCGTAGGGGCGATTCACAAGCCTTCCCCTTGCAAGCTTTGCTTGCAGAGAGGGGAAGGGGGACCGCTTGCGGTGGATGAGGTGTTTTCGCCCGCCCATGGTCCGCGCACAAGCGGGCGGATCGTGATCCGCCCCTACAGGGTGAGCGCGAAAGTAGGTATGGGTGCCGGTGTATCGCTGCTCATCCCAAAAACTTGTCATCCTGAGCGCAGCGCAGCGAAGTCGAAGGATCTCGGAACGCAAAAGCTTGTACGCAAGAAAGCCACTCACAACGGCCAGCACCATTCAGAGATCCTTCGACTCAGTCGCTCACGATACTGACCGGTTGAGCTTTTCCCTGTACGCTCCTTCGCTCAGGATGACAATGGGATATAAAAGGCGGCAACCGACCCACGCCATGAGCCGGTAGCCGTTTCCTCTTATATGCGGGCATTTAGCCCCATTCTTGTATTCAAGCCGTGTCAGCAGCTTTGGACGCCCTTGTAGGCGATGGCCTCCACCTTTTTGCGCACCCGGTCCACCTGCAGGCTTTCAGGGGAGCCGAAGGGCAGCTCCCTCTGAAGGGCGGACAGGGGGCCGAAGGGCAGCTCCTGCAGGTCCGTCTTCCGGGCATAGAGGGGGTCAGCCAGCAGGGAGCTCATCAGCTGGCCATACTTCTCCTTGTCCCGGCCGGTGGCCATCAGCTGCTTGAACCCCACGGCCTTGATGATGAGGTCGAACTCATCCCGGGAGAAGTCGGACCAGGGCACGAAGGCCTCCTTGCAGATGGTGCAGCGGCCCTTCTCGTCCAGCTGATGATTGGACTTCTGGCGGCCGCAGAGGCTGCAGACCTGGATGCACGCATCCTTGGTGGGCTTCCAGACGTGGCCCTCGTCCCGCACCTTGCCGCAGATGGTGCACGTGCAGCCGTTCCAGGCGTGGCCCTCGTCCCGGATCTTGCCGCAGCGGGTGCATTTGCAGCCGTTCCATTTGTGTCCGAATAAGCATGCCATAGGTCGATCCTCCTTTATGGTTCGATGATCTGTTCCATAAACAGCGGCTGGATCTTGGCCCACACCTTCCCGTAGAGGGGGCTCCACCAGGTGTCGCCCTTGGGCAGCATCACCACGCCGCTCAAGGTGCGCTTGACCGAGCCCAGATCCCGCAGCAGCTCGCCGGTGCGGGCGTCATGGACGGTGATGTGGGTCAAAGGATAGTGGAGGTGGGTCTCGCCCCTGCTGACGCCGCCCTCATAGGTGACCGAGCAAAGGATGATGTAGTCCGCGTCCTCCACGGCGGTGGGGATGTTCTCGACGGGCAGAGCGGCCTCCAGGATCACGTCGTACCAGGCTTCGGGCTCCTTGTCCGGGACCGTGCGCCGGAACACCACCAGGTAGGTGCCGTCCTCCTTCAGCGCCGTCTCATGGAGCTCCTCCCCATATTCGATGGCCGGCGGGGCGATGGGCATCCTTTGGGCGGTGTTCCCTTCCTGCAGGAGCTTGTCCACAGGGTCCGACACGTTCTCGCCCAGCCGCGGCAGCCAGTCGGACGCCAGCTGGATCAGGGTGGCCTGATCCGCTGTCTCCATGCTGCGGAGGAGCTCGATCATCAGGCCGAAGCGCATCTCCACGGTGATATAGGGGGAGTCGGACCCCATCCAGGCCGTCAGCAGGGTCTCCCGCCGCCGGTCCGAAGCCAGCAAACCGTTGGCCAGGTGCCGGAAGGAGGAGGCGCCGGTGCCCCAGGGGTCCTCCTGGAACATGGTGTCCAGGTCCGCCTGCTCGTAGATGCGCACCAGGGGCTTTTCGAGGCTCAGGGCCGCGATATACTGGTCCACGTCCGCGGCCCCAAAGTCCTCGTTGATCTGCCGGGTGCTGATGATGAAGGCGGACCGGCTGTTGACGGTGCCGTAGGCGGTCAGGCTGGTGAGGCTGATCTCGTTCCCGCAGGTCAGGAGGATGAGGGTGAAATATTTGGAGTATTCGAGGGAGGTGCTGCCCTCCGCCTGGGCCCGGTCAGCGGCCAGGGTGTACTCATCGCTGAAGCGCTGGTTGACCATCTGCGCCACCGTGGGGCCCACGTTCTCCCACCCCTGGATGCCCAGGGCCCTCTGGGCGGCGGCGGCCTGGGTCTTGTTGAACTCCAGCACCACGGCCTTGCCCGGGGCCATGTAGGGGAGCTGGGCGAATTGCTTCAGATAGTGGCGCTCCAAGCTGGTTTGGGCTTCCTCCATCCGGTCCAGGGCGTTGCCTGCCATGTGGGCGGTCATGGCCATGGCCCATTGGATGCGGGAGGTGTCGAGACGCTTCGTTTTTTCGTCGTCCTCCTCCGCCCGGGCAGCGGGGATCAGCAGCAGGCACAGGACGAGGGTCAGGAAAACGCTGACGATCTTTTTCATGGGAGGCTCCTTTGGGTGAGAAGTGGTTGAAAAGCGGTCTTGGGCAAGACGGAACGGTCCGTCAAAACTCAGATATATGGGCCCGGATGTAGGGGATCAGATACTCCTGAATGGGTTTCAGGGCATAGAATGCGTTGTCGAAATCGTCAAAGGGGTAGCGCTCCGTTTGCGCCAGGTATCCTTCCATATCGTCCGAGATGAAGGAGGACAGGTCGTTCACGTCGATGCCGTTGTCCCGGACGAAGGCGTCGAAGAGGGTCTTATGGTCTGCCGCACCGATCTCGTCCAGGGCGGCGGGCAGCAGCGGGGCCAGCTCCCGGCTGGAGTTGACGAAGTACTGGCATAGGCCTCCGTTCTCCATTTCCATCTCGTAGTAGTACGCCACGCAAAACGCCTGCGCGGCCCGGGGCAAGGTGGCGACGCCTTCCCGGTCTGTGACCGCCTGTTCGACCTTCTCGTCCGTCCGGTTCCAAACCGCTGCATACAGCTCGCCATCCGGCAAAGCGATCAATTCCTCCGGCGGCAGTTCCTGGTTGCTGCGCTGTTTTTTCGATTGTTCCTCCCAATGGGTCAGCTCGTAGAGAGCTTTTTCATACTCCTTTTCATTTGGGACGATGGTTCGCAAAGCTTTCTTTATCGTGTCGATATTCGTGAACATTATCCCTTATCCCCTTCGTGCTTCTCTTTTTGGTGCTTTTTCTCTTCTCATGAAGAGAAAAAGCACAGAAGAAATCCTCAGTTCCGGCGCCGGTTCCCGTTCACCAGCATGAAGAACCGGAGGAAGGAGAGGAGGGAGCCGAGGGCGGCGAGGACGTAGGTCCAGGCGGCGGCGCTCAAAACCTTCCTGGCGTCGCCCCGGTTCGAATAGTCGATATACCCGCCTCGATCCAGCAGCTCCATCCCCCGCTGGCTGGCGTTCAGCTCCACGGGCAGGGTGATCAGCTGGAAGAGGAACATGGCCCCGTAGAGGACCAGGCCGATGACCGCCAGGGGGTAGAGGTTCATAAACAGGCCGATCAGGATCATATAGGGGCCGAAGGTGGCGCCGATGTTGGCCACGGGCAGCACGGTCGTGCGCCACTTGATGGGTGCGTAGTCCTCCTGATACTGGAGCACGTGGCCGATCTCGTGGGCCGCGATGGCCAGCGCCGCCACGGACGTGCCGTTGTACACCTCCGTGGACAGGCCCACGGTGCCGTTCCTGGGGTCGTAGTGGTCGGTCAGCGTCCCCTGGACGGGGTGGACGGTGACCTGGCTGCCGTTGTCCCAGAGCATCTCCTGGGCGGCCTCGCTGGCCGTGATGCCCCGGGCGGCGGGGACGCTGTTGTAGCGCTTGAAGACCCGGCGGACCTTGCCCTGGGCGATCAGGCTCAGGACGAAGACCACGATCAGGGCCAGCATAAGGGTCTCGTAGCTGACGTAGACGCCAAAAATCCGCATGCGGAAAGCCTCCTTTCCCTTCTATGGCACCAGTATACCACGGTATCGGCGAATTTACCATTGCACATGAAAAAAAACGTGGTATACTAAGGAGAATATTTTGTGAAAAGAGGACAACGCTATGCTCAAACTCCGTGACATACAAAGATCGCCGGAAGCCCACGCGGGCAAGATCATCGTGGGCGGTTGGGTCCGCACCGTGCGGCAGGGGAAGGCCATGGGCTTCATCGAGCTCAACGACGGCACCTGCTTCAAGCCCATCCAGGTGGTCTTCGAAAACGATGAGCGGGACCTGGGCCGCGGCCTGTCCACGGGCTGCTCCATCCGGGTGGACGGGGAGCTCATCCTGACCCCCGACGCGCCCCAGCCCTTCGAGGTGAAGGCGGACGCCATCACCATCCTGGGCGAGTGCCCCCCGGACTACCCCATGCAGAAGAAGCGGCACACCCTGGAGTACCTGCGCACCCAGCAGACGTTGCGCCCCCGGACCAACACCTTCGAGGCGGTGTTCCGGGTCCGGTCCGTGGTCTCTGCGGCCATCCACGAGTTCTTCCAGGACCGGGGCTTCGTCTACGTGCACACGCCCATCCTCACCAACGCCGACTGCGAGGGCCGCGGCGAGATGTTCCAGGTGACGACCCTGGATCTCGAAAAGCTCCCCCGCACCGAGGACGGGAAGGTGGACTATTCCAAGGACTTCTTCAAGAAGCCCGTACACCTCAGTGGCTCCGGCCAGCTCTACGGCGAAGCCTTCGCTTTGGCCTTTCGGGACATCTACACCTTTGGCCCCACCTTTAGGGCGGAGTACAGCTTCACCCCCCGGCATGCGGCGGAGTTCTGGATGATCGAGCCCGAGATGGCCTTCTGCGACCTGGAGGGCGATATGGAGGTGGCCGAGGGGATGGTGAAGTACATCATCCGCACCGTCATGGACCGCTGCCCCGACGAGATGGAATTCTTCAACAAGTTCATCGACAAGGGGCTTCTCGATCGGCTCCACAACGTGGTGGACAACGACTTTGGCAGGGTCAGCTACACCGAGGCCGTGGACATCCTCAAGAAGTCCGGCCAGGCGTTCGAGTACCCGGTGGAATGGGGCATCGACCTGCAGTCCGAGCACGAGCGGTACCTCACCGAGAAGGTGTTCCAGAAGCCCATCTTCGTCACCGACTACCCCAAGGACATCAAGGCCTTCTACATGCGAGAGAACGACGACGGGAAGACCGTGGCCGCGGCGGACCTGCTGGTCCCCGGCGTGGGCGAGATCGTGGGCGGCAGCCAGCGTGAGGAGCGGTACGACGTCCTCAAAGCGAAGTGCGACAAGCTGGGCATGGACATGACCGAGTACCAGTGGTATCTGGACCTTCGCCGCTATGGCGGCGTGGAGCACGCGGGCTTCGGGCTGGGCCTCGACCGCATGGTCATGTACGTCACCGGCATGACCAACATCCGCGACGTGGGCCCGTTCCCCCGGACAGCGGCCAATTTAGAGATGTAAACCTTTTCTTTTGCGACTTTTTCTCTTGATACAAAGAGAAAAAGTCGCCCAAAAAGAGAAACTCGAGAAGAGAGCTATGAAATACGTAATCGCTATACTTAAAGGAATTCTGGTGGGCCTCGCGGTACTGATCCCCGGGGTCAGCGGCGGGTCCATGATCATGACCATGGGCATCTATGAGCAGGCCATCTCCATCACCAGCCGGGATAAGAAGGTCCGGCGGGCGGCCATCATCTTCCTGATCCCCTACGGCATCGGCATCGTGGTGGGCATTTTGGGCCTGGCCTTCGTGATCAAGTGGCTCATGGAGCGGTATCTCTTTGAGACCGCCCTCTGCTTCATCGGCATGATTTTGGGGAGCCTCCCCATGCTCTACAAGAAGGTGAAGGGGGCGAAGTTCTCCGTGATCGGCGCGGTGATGTTCGTGCTCATGGTGGTCATCATGATCGCTCTTCCCCACCTCTCCGGCAGCGCGGGCAGCGAGGGGCACCTGACCATCGGCGTGGGCGGCGCCATCATGGCCGTCATCCTGGGCTTCATCGGCGCGGGCACCATGATCGTGCCGGGCATCTCCGGCTCCATGGTCATGCTGGTGCTGGGCTACTATAACGACATCATCGGCCACATCACGGGCCTGAAGGAGGTCGTGAAGGGCGGCCTCTCCGGCGCGGCCATCCCCTGGGGCCACGTGTTCGCCCTGGGCTTCTTCGCCGTCGGCGCTCTGCTGGGGCTGCTGCTGGTGAGCCGGTGGATCAAGTGGCTCCTGGGCCACTGCCCTGTCCCCACCTATTACGCCATCATGGGCCTCATGCTCGCCTCCCCCTACCCCATCTTCATCAAGTCCGGCCTGAACTTCGCCGGCATTGGCGCGGGGCACCTTGTTGCGGGCTGCGTCACCCTCGTCCTGGGCTTTGCTCTCGCTCTGTTCCTCGATAAACAGGGGGAGAAAGCCGAGAAAGCTTGACAAACGCCTGAAAACAGTCTATACTTCCTCTTGATCGCAGGGGCGGCCGTTCCCGTGGGAATGACCTGAGAAGCACCCTTGGAACCTGTTGGGTAATGCCATCGGAGGAAGCGGCGCTATAGCAGTTTTTCCGCATCGTTGCCTAACGGTGCGGATTTTGTTTTACAGGAGGAGTTTTGTATGTTCGTGAATGAATTCGTGCTCTTGGAGAAGCTCGGCAAGATGACCGGGCGGCAGTGGGGCTTTGCCATCGGCGCCCTGGTGGTCATGGTCGGGCTGCTCATCTACCTGGCCAAGCGCCCTGAAAAGCAAGGCAAGACGGACGTTCGCGCCCTGACCTACGGCGCCCTGTGCATGGCCATGAGCTTCGTGCTGAGCTACATCAAGCTGTGGTCCATGCCCCTGGGCGGCAGCGTCACCCTGGCCTCCATGCTGCCCCTCTTGTGGTACAGCAACAAGTTCGGCGTGAAGAACGGCCTCATCGCCGGGGCGGCCTACGGCCTGCTGCAGCTCATCCAGAAGCCGGAGATCTACCACTGGGTCCAGGTCCTGCTGGACTACCCCCTGGCGTTCATGATGCTGGGCCTCGCCGGCTCCGTGAAGAACCTGCAGCTGGGCTCCATCATCGGCGTGGCTGGCCGCTGGGTCTGCCACATCCTCTCCGGCGCCATCTTCTTTGCCGAGTGGGTGCCCGAGGGCTGGTCCAACGCCTGGGTCTACTCCGCCGCCTACAACGGGGCGTACCTGCTGGTGGACCTGATCATCTGCCTGGTGCTCTCCTTCATCCTGGCCAAGGCCCTGGATCGGATCCCCACGGGGCGGAAGTAACGCTGTTTCAACGGAATTCAGCCCGCTGCAAATGGTCTGCCGCCTTCTACGACAGCCTGAGAATTAACAGCTTGTTAACCCCATTGTCGCAACGTTGACAAGTATATATGCTACAGTGCAGGATATGGAGGTATATCGTATGAAACGAGCCTTTTGTATCCTGCTTTTTTGTGCTCTGCTGCTGACGGGCTGCGAGGTGGCGCCCACGAACATCGTCAACGACCTGGCGCCGGACGAGCCCATCCGCATCGTGGCCGTCGCCGAGAGCATCCTGCCCGCGACGCCGGTGCCCACGGCCACCCCCGTGCTCACCCTGCCGCCCACCAAGGCCCCCACGCCCGAGCCCACGGCTACCCCCGTGCCCACGGACACCCCGGAGCCCCTGAAGCCGAAGGAGACACCCGCGCCCACGGCGGAGCCCACGCCCACGCCACCCGACGTGAGCCAGGGGGAGATGCTCATCATGGTCGCCCAGCAGTACATCAACTACCCCTATGCCCGGGGCGGCAAGTCCCCGGAGAAGGGGTTCGACCCCAGCGGGTTCGTGTACTGGTGCTTGAAGGAGATGGGCCAGAAGGTGAAGCGCCGGACCTCCGCCGGGTACGCCGAGGAGGAGAAATGGCAGCGGATCTCCCGCCTCAGCGACCTGCAGCCCGGGGATCTGGTCTTCTTCCGGACCGGCGACAACGAGAACATCAACTGCGTGTGCATCTATCTGGGTGAGAACCGGATGATCTACCCCTCCACCAGCAAGCAGACGGTCATCATCACCGAGATCAACAGCTATTGGACCAACGCCTTTCAGTGGGCCCGGAGGGTATTCTGATGGGGGATAGCTATATCGATGTGGCGATCTGGCCCCGGCGGGACGCCTATCAGCTTTTCTCCCGGGGGTATCTGCCCTTCTTCGCTTTGACCACGCCCCTCGATGTGACGGAGTTGGTCCGGTTCACCAAAAGAGAAGGGTTGTCCTTCTACCGGGCCATGGTGTATAGTGTGACCAGGGCCATGAATGAGCTGGAGCCCTTTCGGCTGCGCATCCGCAAGGAGGGCATCGCCGTGTGCGACACCGTCTCCCCCTCCTACACCACCGCGGGGCGAGACGGGGCCTTCGGCATCTGCAACGTGAACTATCTGCCCGGGGAGACCATGGAGGATTTCTGTCGCCGGGCCTTGCGCGTGGAGGCGGCCCAGAAAGAGAACATGGCCAATGAGGACGAGGTGCGGGACGACCTCATCTTCCTCTCCTGCGTGCCCTGGTTCGTCACCACCGGCGTGATGCAGGAGATGCCCCTCGACCCCGACGACAGCTTCCCCCGGGTCCTGTGGGACCGGGTGCATGAGGAGAAGGGGCGGAAGCTGGTGAACTTCACCGTGCAGCTCAACCACCGGCTCCTGGACGGGAGCCACGTGCGGGACCTGCTTCTTTGCATGCACGAGCTCATGGGGCCCCGGCGGGAGCTTTGAAAGGATAGGATATGGAAAAGCCGTTCTACAAGCGTAAAGGGGTGCTGATCCTGGCCGTGCTGGTCGGGTTTCTGCTGCTGTTCGTGGCGGTGACGGCGGCCACGGTGTCCGCTGCCCGACGGCGGGAGCTGAACGCCACGCCCACGCCCTCCAACATCCCTACGGAATCGCCCACGCCCACGCCTCTGCCCAACTACCACGCCCTATCCTTCGACCCGGACCTTGGCAGGATGGAGGGCATGAACGCCGTGCCCGAGGACTATCGGCAGGAGCTGGGCCGGGCGTTTTGGGTGGACATCACCCCCGCCAACGAGCCCGTGACCGGGTACACCCTCTTTCGGCACGTGGAGCTGGGCTACAGCTTCCTGCTCCTGCCCGACGGCCGGTATCTGCGGCTGGGCGAGCCCACCGAGGGCTGCGGCGTGGTGAACGCCCTGTTTGCGGACCTGGATGCCGACGACGGCTGGGAGCTGGTCTACACCTACACCACGGAGACCGAAGCGGGCCCCGCTGCCCGGGTGGGCTGGCTGGACCTCGGGACCCTGGAAAACCGGGATGCCGCGTTCCTGCTCAAAAACAGCGCCCTGGCCCTGGCCGACGACAAGGGCCGCCTGATCCTCTACCGGGCGACCCTGCAGACCACGGATTCCCGGGGCTTCTACGCCATCGACTTCGTCGCCCCCCTGGGCGAGCTTATGGAGCGCGACGGCGCACTGTTCTTAGAGATAGAATAGGGGTATATACAAAGCACGCCCCTCGCTTGTCAGAAAGGGGCAATCAAAGAGCTTTCATTGGGGATAAAAAGGAAAGGTTTCTATCCTCTTATCCCCTGTGAAAGCTCTTTTTGGCTATAAAACAGGAGTTTAGTTTATTCTATGCCTGTGTCCGTGATCCGCTTCAGGATGGCCGCGTCGGCGGGGCAGAAGGCGTAGAGGGGGATGTCGGATGGGGCGATGAAACGGATGTCCGCGTGCTCCAGCTTCTGGGGTCGCCCGGCGACGATGCTTGCGCGAAAGAGGGTCAGGTGGATGGTGATGTCCGGGTACACGTGGTCCACCTCCATGTAGATGGGGCCGGGGGCCACCGCGACGCCCAGCTCCTCCCGGCACTCCCGGACGAGGGCTTCGGCCCGGGTCTCGCCGGGCTCCACCTTCCCGCCCACGAACTCCCACAGGAGCCCCCGGGCCTTGTGGGCCGGGCGCTGACAGATCATGAACTTGCCGTCTTCGACCACCAGGGCCGCCACCACGTCCACCGCCATAGCTTAGAGGCTGGGGATCACGTCCCGGATCAGGGTGACCATGGGGTCGTCGTTGTGGGAGGGCAGGATGTGGGCGCAGAGGGCCTTCACCTCGGGGATGGCGTTCTCGGGGCAGCAGGCCACGTCCGCCGCCTCCAACAGCTCCACGTCGTTCCAGTAATCGCCCACGGCGATCAGCGTCCGGCCTCGATAGACGGGCAGGGTCCGCAGGGCACGGACGCCGGCGCCCTTGTTCATGTCCTGGGGCAGCAGCTCCTGATACTTGCCTATCTTCACCACGTCCGTGGTCCCCTCCACCAGGCTCAATCGCCGGTCGTATCCCTTCTCCTTCAGGTACGCCCGCATGAGCGATAGGGCGTCCACCTCCCGCTCCAACAGGACCGTTTTGATCCAGGTCTTGGTGAGAAGCTGGTCCATGGGCAGCCGGGTGGTGGGCTGGTGGATGCGCAAAAACTCCGGATCCGCCTTCTCCAGGGGGGAGGCGTAGTAGATGCCGTCGGTGGTGTACACCTGCAGATCCAGGGGCCAGTCCATCTCCAGGCAGTGGAGCAGCACGTCCTTCGCCGCGTCCATGTCCATGGGGATGGCGCTGATGTACCGCCGGTGGACGAAGTCGTAGACCGCCGCCCCGTTGAGGCACACGGAGGGGCCGTTCAGGGGCACGTCCGGCAGGTGCCGCCGGGCGTTCCGGGGCTCTCGGCCCGTGGCCACGGCAAAGAGCCCGCCCCCGGCGATGAACGCGCGGATGGCGGCCCGACTGGCCGGGGTGACCTCCCCGCGGCTGTCGAACAGCGTCCCATCGAGATCGGTCAAAATGGCTGCTTGGTCATAGCGCATGGCGTGTACCTCGTTTCATGGTGGTACAGGCAGTATACCATGTTTCGCGGCCGTTGTCACGGACTATCATTCCACGGGGCGATCACCAGAGGCGATGTAAAGCCTCTGTTAATCTTCGCTCCTACCGATTGACAGCAAGAGGGAGTGAGGATATAGTATGAATATATATTGGAGAAGTATGGAGTAACGGCGATGAATCGATTGAACCCCAAGGACGTGGCACTGGTGGGCCTGTTTGCGGCCCTGATCGTCATCTGTGCCTGGATCAGCATCCCCCTGGGCCCGGTGCCCGTGACGCTGCAGACCTTTGCCGTGTTCCTGGCGGCGGCCCTGCTGGGGAGCAAGCGGGGGACCCTGGCCGTGGGGGTATACATCCTCCTGGGCGTGGTGGGCCTGCCTGTGTTCTCCGGGTTCAAGGGGCTGAACCCCCTGACCTTCGGCTACGTGCTGGGCTTCTTGCCCCTGGGCATGCTGACCGCGGCGGCGGAGAAGCTGTTCCCGAAGAGAAAGCTGGCCCTGCCCCTGGGCATGGCTACGGGGCTTTTGGTCTGCTACCTTATCGGCACGGTCTGGTTCTACTACGTGATGCACTTTCGGGGCACGGAATACGGCTTCGGCAAGATCTTGAGCCTCTGCGTGGTGCCCTTCATCCTGCCGGATCTGGTCAAGATGGGACTGGCCTGGTTCCTGGCCCAGAAGCTGGGGAAGTATGTGAAATAGGCCCAGATGCACGCTGTTGCAACCTTTTCGGCATATCCGGGGTGTTATGGGAAAAGGGAAGAAAGGAGGATCGTCCCAATGAAGCGATCCATTCTATATATGGGAAGCCTGTGCCTGCTGCTCGCCCTGGGGGGCTGCCGCGGCGACGACCGGGCGGCGGAGCCAGCTGCCCCGGCTTCAGCGGCCCCGACCCCCACGGTAGCGGTCCGTCTGGAGACGGAGACCCCGGCGGTGACGCCCGAGGTCCTGGAGGCCCTGACCAAGGGGGAGCCGGACATGACGCCGATGGAAGTGCCCCCCGAAACGGCCCATGAGGGCCCGGATGCCGAGGACGAGCGCATCTTGGCGTACTGCGTCAGCATCAAGGACGCCCTGCCCTGCACGGTGGACCTGGATGGGGACGGGACGATGGAGACCGTGGACATGACCACGCGCCCCGAGGAGAGCGACGGTTGCCCTCGTTGGGCCGTGTCGGTCACCCGGGGGGACCAAGTGAAGCTGGCCGAGACGGACATCCTGGACGACATGCCCTGGGACCTGTGGGTGGGGGACCTGGACGAGGACGGCAGCTACGAGATCTTCTTCCACGGGGATGAGGCCTCGGACGACTATATCATCTATGCCTGGCGGCACGATTTGACGCCCATCTCCTTCGAGCCGGACGATCGATTAGTCCGGGGAAACTGCGAACAGGATTTGACCACCTTCGCCGGGTACGTGGAGGGCTTTGAGGACGGCCACATGGTGATCCAGGGCTTCGTGGACATGCTGGGCACCCACTGGGGCGTCCGCACCTTCGCCATCGGCGACGATGGGGTCATCGGCCCCATGAGCACCGTGTGGGCGTTCGAGGAGATGGACGATCGGTTTTTGACGGTGAAGAAGGAGCTGACGGCCTATAAAGCCAAGGTACGCAAGGAAGCAGGCGAGGCCTTCCTTCTGCCTGTGGGGGAAAAGGTGTACCCCCTGGCCAGCGACGGCTGCGAGCGCATGTGGTTCAGGACCGGCAGCGGGAAGACGGGCGTGCTGCTGCTCACCCCGGACGAGGACACCTCCGTCATGTGGCGCATCGACGGGGTGCCGGAAGCGGAATACTTTGAGTTTTTGCCCTATTCAGGCTGATCCTTCCGGCGGAGCGCTCCCCTTCGTTTCGCCGCCTCCTGTGCATGGGCGTGCGCCTCTGCGACGCGCTTCGCGAGGCTGTGTGATCGTTGGATGGAGTTTTGAGAAGTGAAGAGCTTTGGGAGAAAGAGCTATGAAGACCTTTGGAAAAATCCTGCTGACCCTGCTGATCCTGGGCGGCCTCGGCTACGGCGGCTGGTACGGCTATAACCGCTACTTCGCGGAGATGCCCAAGGAGGGCACGGTCTACGTTCAGTCCGTGGCCGCCATCACAGGTGTGGGCCCTGCGGGACAGCGCAGCCGGTACGCCGGGGTGGTGGAGGCGAAGAACGTGATCCAGGTGGACCCGGACACGGACCTGACCGTGAAGGAGTGCTACGTGTCCGCCGGAGACAAGGTCAAGAAGGGCGATCCCCTCTTCAGCTACGACGTGGCCAGCCTGGAGATCAACCTCGAGCAGCTTCGGCTGGACATCCAGGGCCTCGAGAACGGCAACAAGACCGGTCAGGAGAAGGTGGAGAACCTGAAGAAGCAGCTGGCCCGGGCCAAGGAGAGCAAGAAGTACGACATCCAGATGGAGATCCAGACCGAGGAGCTGGAGATCCGCAAGCGGGAATACGAGCTCGCCAACAAGCGCCAGCAGGCCGAGGACACCGCCAACGCCCTGGAGAACAGCGTGGTCTTCTCCACCGTCACCGGCACGGTGCGCTCCGTGCGGCCCCAGAACGGCAGCGGCGAGTTGGACTTCGACACCCAGGACACCGCCTACATCACCATCGTGGCCGGCAACGACTACTGCGTGAAGGGCACCGTCTCCGAGCAGACCGTCCACACCCTTCAGGAGGGCATGGAGGTGCGGGTCATGAGCCGGGTGGACAGCACCGTATGGCACGGCTACATCTATAAGGTCAATACCGAGAAGGCCAAGCAGAGCAGCAACCCCTACTACTACGGCGGCAGCGACGGCGAGCAGGCCAGTAAATACGAATTTTTCGTGGCCCTGGACACCAACGAGGGCCTGCTCATGGGCCAGCATGTGTATATCGAGCTGGGCGCCGAATCGTCGGACGAGCCCGAAGGTCTGTGGCTCCCCGCCTACTACGTGGTGGAGGACGAGGGCGAGCCATTCGTGTACGCCGCCGACAGCAAGGACCGCATCGAGAAGCGGAAAGTGGTTCTGGGCCAGCGGGACGAGGATATGGACACCGTGCTCATCCTGGAGGGGTTGAGCTACATGGACCGCATCGCCTTCCCCGACGAGAACGTGCAGGTGGGCATGACTGTGTCCGAGACCGCCTATACCCCGGAGGGCATGGGCAACATGCCGGACGACATCTCGGGCTTCGACGGGGCCATGGATAACGGCATGGCGCCGGCCAATCCCGGAAAAACGGGCATCGGGCTGGACGATCTGCTCACGTCCAACCTGCCGACGGGGGACGAAGGCGACGACCCTGACCTCCCCGACACGGAAGGGGACGAGGGCGACGGCCCTGACCTCCCCGACATGGAAGGGGCTGCGGGATGATCATCGAGCTCAGCCACATCGAAAAGACCTATGGGACGGGCGCCAACAAGGTGCCGGTCCTCCATGACGTAAACATGCAGGTGGAGGAGGGGGAATACATCGCCATCATGGGCCCCTCCGGCTCCGGCAAGAGCACGCTCATGAATATTTTGGGGTATCTGGACACCCCCACCACGGGCACCTATCGCTTCGACGGCCAGGACAACGCCCGGGCCGGGGACGCTCGCATGGCCCGGATCCGCAACGAAAAGATCGGCTTCGTGTTCCAGAGCTTCCACCTGATGCAGCGGCGGCGGGCCTGGGAGAACGTGGCCCTGCCCCTCATGTATGGAAACGTGCGCCGCAAGGAGCGCCGGCTCCGGGCCGAGGAGGCCCTGCGACAGGTGGGGCTGGAGGACCGTATGACTTTCTATCCGGGCCAGCTCTCCGGCGGCCAGTGCCAGCGGGTGGCCATCGCCCGGGCCATCTGCACCCGCCCGAAGCTCCTGCTGGCCGACGAGCCCACGGGGGCTCTGGATTCCAAATCGGGCCAGCAGATCATGGACATCTTCGACGAGCTCCACGACCAGGGCATGACCATCGTCATGATCACCCATGAGCACGCGGTGGCTGACCGGGCCCCGCGGCGGCTCTATATCTACGACGGGTATCTGAGAGAGGAGGAACGGGCATGAAGACTCTGCTCAAAGCCCTGCTCATCCTGCTCCTCATGGGCGGCCTGGTGGCCGGCGGTGTCTACGGCTATACCCGCTATACCCAAAGCCAGCCCGTGAAGGTCCAGCCCGTGTCCAACTGGCTCATGGACTATGCCCCCAACCAGACGTACCTGGGCGGCAGCGTCATCTCCGGCGAAAGCCTGCTGCTCACCGGGAACCGGGACAGAACGCCTCTCGACATCTATGTGTCCGAAGGCCAGTCCGTGCGGACGGGCGATCCCCTTCTTCGCTACGACATCACCAAGGACACCCTGGAGCTGGACGAAAAGCTGCTGGAACGGCAAAAGCTTTACGACACCCTGGAGGGCCTCTATAAGGAATACAAGCGCTACGCCTTCGAGGACTACGAGCGCACCATCCCCACGGCCACGCCTACCTTCACCCCCACCCCCCGGCCCACGGCCAAGCCCAAGTCGGCCCAGGGGAGCGAGGGTCTCGGCATCGTGCGCCTGGGCGCCCGGGTGCAGGGGGACACCGCCCGCATCTTTCTGGATGGCGGCGACGGCAGCGAAGGGGATCCCTATCGATATCGCCTTTATGTGGATGCGTCCAAAGGCATATCCGATCGCATACCAGATTCGTTGATGGCGAAGCTTCAGAACGAGGCGCATAGACAGCCCGTCTACGCTAGGTTTGAGGCTCGATCCGAGAGTAACAACTACCGGCTGGGCTACATGTATGTTCGCTTCCTGCCGCCGGAAAGCGCGGGCCTGAAGGGCACTTTCTGCCTCATTGCCACAAGCAAGGAGCGGGAGCCCTCCGAGCCCATGGAGACCATGACCATCGACCCGCGAAAGCCCGAAGACGGAGAAGGGACGGAGGATACTCCTTACCTCTGGTTTACCTATCGGGAAGGCAAGGAGGTTCCCGGCGCATTCTTCAGCTATTACTGTCAGCAAGCCGGTTACTGGTCTAAGTCTTACTTCGCGGAGCTTCGGGGAACGCGCCTCACGGTTGCTATGGAATTTAACAGCATGGGGAACTGCACCCTGCGGCTGAAGCTGACGCCTCAACCTACCCCCACGCCTACGGCGACCCCCACCCCCACGCCTACGCCCAGCCCCTCGCCCACCCCCACCGCGACGCCGGAGGGATGGGAGGACACGCCGCCGACCCCCTATAAACCCCATCGAAACGGCATGAGCAAGGCGGAACGGCAGGCCTATGTGGAGCAGCTCACCCAGCAGCTCCGGGACAGCGAGCTCCAGTATCGGCAGCTGTGCCACGACATTGAGCGGCTGTTGACCGAGACCAGCCAGAACGGCACCGTGTACAGCACCTTCGACGGGGTGGTGACCACCCTGAATCGGGATGCCCGCAGCGGCGAACCCCTGCTCGAGGTCCGGGGCGGCACCGGCAAGAGCGTGATCCGCTGCCTTCTGGGAGAGACGGAACTGGACAAATATCCCCTGGGCTCCGAGCTCACGGGCTTCAGCTACGACATCGGTGAAAACGTGACCGCCGTGGTGACCTTCATCGGGAACATGCCCGTCACTGAAAACTACAGCAACGGCGGCAACCCCAACTCCTCCGGCTACGTCATGCTCCTGGAGGTCCAGGGGGACGTGGAGCTGCCCCTCTACAGCTATGTGGAGTTCACCTCCTATGAGCCGCTTTCCAAGACCGGCGCCATCTACCTCTACGAGGCCTTCGTCCGGGAGATCGACGGTCAGGACTGCATCTTCATCGTGCGGGACGGGTTTTTGAAGAAGGTCCAGGTCCACACGGGCCGCCGGACCATGGAGTATATCGAGCTGGTGGGGAGCGAGCTCACCCGGGACGACCTGATCGCCTTCCCCTATGGCAAGAACATCCGGGACGGGGCCCCCGTCGAGGTCACGGATGGCGCGTGGTGAGGAAGGGGGGAAGTCGTCATGCTGGAAAACATACGGGAAGCCTTCGACGGCATCTGGTCCCATAAGCTCAGGAGCACCCTGACCATGCTGGGCATCATCATCGGCATCGCCTCCATCATCGCCATCTCCTCCACCATCATGGGCACCAACGAGCAGATCAAGCAGAACCTGGTGGGCGCGGGCAACAACACCG
>CACWJZ010000030.1 GCA_902761365.1 uncultured Eubacteriales bacterium
TTCGGCGTAGACCTCCGGGAACTTGGCCGCTTCCTCGGTGATCTCCGTGGAGGGCGTGCCCGGATAGGAGGATACAAAGGAACACCCCGCCTCGTAGAGGCCCCGAGCGGCGGCGGCATTGCCCAACAACAGCTTCTTCATGCGTTTGCCTCCTGAAAATCGGATTTTTTCCTTTCCCATTATGACACATAGGGCCGCAAATATCAAATATATCTTTGCGGTCCTTCCTTGACCCTGTTTCGAAAACTTGGTACAATACAACCACAAACCAACAGGAGGTTTTGTTTCCTATGCTCCAACAACTGACCGAGCGGGTGTGGTATCTCCCCCACGACGAGCCGTCGGATCGGCCCGTGCTCACCTACATCGAGGGGGATCAGCTCTCCGTGGCCGTGGACGCCGGGGCAAGCCCCGCCCACGTGCGGGAGTTCTACACCGCCATCACCGACCAGCGGCTGTCCATTCCCGAGATCACCATCCTCACCCACTGGCACTGGGACCACAGCTTCGGCCTCTGCGCCGTCAACGGGTTCACCCTGGCCTCCAAGAAGACCGCGGAAAAGCTCAAAGAGATGACCGAATGGGCTTGGACCCCCGAGGCCATGGAAGCGCGCCTCGCCTCCGGGCAGGAGATCCCCTTCTGCCACGAGCATATCTGCCTCGAATACCGCCGCCCCGAGTGGATCTCCGTCACGCTCCCCGACATGACCCTGGCGGGGGAGGGGACCATGGACATCGGCGGCGTCACCATCCGCTGTGAGACCTGCGATTCCCCCCACAGCCGGGACGCTTTGCTGGTCTCTACCGGCGACGTGCTCATCATCGGCGACGCCGGCTACGAGGACTTCTACGAGCTGGACCGCCAGTACGACAGGAGCCGTCTCGCCGCCTTCATGGAGAAGCTGAAGGGCCGGGACGAAACATGGCTCGTCGCGGGCCATGAGAAGCCCCTGCTGCGGAAGGAGTTCGTCGTCTATCTGGAAGGTATTTATAAGGAGTTGTGATATGATCCGTTTTGCCTGCGATTACGACGAGGGCGCCTGCCCCGAGATCATGGCGGCCCTCCACGCCACCAACTTCGAGCAGAACCCCGGCTACGGGGAGGACCCCCACTGTGACCACGCCCGGGCCCTGATCCGCGCCGCCATCGGCCGGCCGGACGCCTGCGTCCAGTTCCTGGTGGGCGGGACCCAGACCAACCAGACCGTCATCGCCGCGGCCCTCCGGCCCTATCAGGGGGTCCTGGCCGCCAGCACCGGCCATATCAACGTCCACGAGACCGGCGCCATCGAGGCCACGGGCCACAAGGTCCTGGCCCTGCCTGATGAGGAGGGCAAGGTCCGCGCCGCCGCCGTGGACGAGTACGTGAAGGCCCATTGGGCGGACCACAGCCATGAGCACACGGTGCAGCCCCGGATGGTCTACATCTCCCACCCCACCGAGGGCGGGCTCCTGTACAGCCGCGCGGAGCTGGAGGGGCTGCGGGAGGTCTGCGACCGGCACGGCCTCTACCTGTTCCTGGACGGGGCGCGGCTGGGCTACGGCCTGGTGTCCCCGTCTACGGACGTGACCTTGCAGGACATCGCCCGGCTCACCGACGCCTTCTACATCGGCGGCACCAAGGTGGGCGCCCTCTTCGGGGAGGCGGTGGTCCTTTTGCGCCCGGACCTTCAAAAGGATTTCCGCTACATGATCAAGCGCCAGGGCGGGATGCTCGCCAAGGGCCGGCTTTTGGGCATCCAGTTCGAAACGTTGTTCACCGACGGGCTCTACACCCGCATCGCGAAGAACGCGGTGGACCTCGCTATGGTCCTGCGGGACGCCCTCAAGGCAAAGGGCGTGCCCTTCCTCTACGAGTCCCCCACCAACCAGCAGTTCCCCATCCTGCCCGATAAAGTGGTGGCCGCCCTTTCGGACCGGTACACCTTCGAGAGCTGGGGCCGGGTGGACGACGAACACACCGCCACCCGCATCTGCATGAGCTGGGCGACGCCCAAGGCGAACGTGGACGCGCTGCTCAGGGACCTGCTGCCCCTGCTGTGACATCAAAACACGACCAAGAATAAGGAGGGTCAGGCATGAAGCCGAAAGTATTTTTCACGAAGAAGATCACCCCCGAAAAGGTGATGGAGCTGTATGACGCCCTGGGCATCGACCTCCCCGGCAAGGTGGCCGTGAAGGTCCACTCCGGCGAGAAGGGCAACCAGAACTTCCTCCGTCCCGACTTCTGGGCCCCCATGGTGGAGAAGGTCCACGGCACCGTGGTGGAGTGCAACACCGCCTACGGCGACGCCTTCGACGGGGTCCGGGACCACACCGCCTCCCATCTGAAGCTCCTGCAGCTCCACGGCTGGGCCGACGCCTTCACCGTGGACCTCATGGACGCGGAGGGGCCGGACGACGTGCTGCCCATTCCGGGCGGCAAGGTCCTGAAGGAGAACCTGGTGGGCAAGCACATGAAGAACTACGATTCCATGCTGGTCCTGGCCCACTTCAAGGGCCACCCCATGGGCGGCTTCGGCGGCGCCCTCAAGCAGCTGTCCATCGGCTGCGCCTCCAGCCGGGGCAAGGCCCTGATCCACTCCGGCGGCGTCACCGACAGCAACATCGACACCTGGAAGCAGCATGCGGAGCAGGACGCCTTCTGCGAGGCCATGGCCGACGCGGCCTCCTCCGTGGTCAAGTTCTTCGAGGGCCGGATCGCCTTCGTCAACGTGATGAAGAACCTCAGCGTGGACTGCGACTGCTGCTCCGTGGCCGAGGACCCCTGCATGAAGGACATCGGCATATTGGCTTCCCTGGACCCGGTGGCCATCGATCAGGCCTGTTTGGACCTGGTCTACGCCGCCACGGACGACCCGGGCCAGCGCCACTTCCTGGACCGGGTGGAATCCCGCCACGGCGTCCACACCGTGGAGGCGGCGGCGGACCTGGGCTTCGGCAGCCGGGAGTACGAGCTGATTGAATTATAAGATTTCTTTTCGCACCTTTTCCTTTTCACCGAAAAGAAAAAGGTGCGCGAAAAAGAAAAGCTTAAGAAAAAACAATGGGAAGTACGGCGCAAGCAATACTTCCCGTTTGTGCTCTTTTGGATGCCTTTATTCCTTCCTCTGTTGCGGCAAGACCTGCGAGAGCACCAGCGCCGCGAAGATCAGCGCGCAGCCCAACAGCTCCCGGGCCGTCATGCGCTCGTGGAGGATCAGCGCGCCGAAGATGGCCCCGAAGACGGACTCGAAGCTCATGATGAGGGAGGCGAGGGCCGGGGGCAGGTGCCGCTGGCCCACGATCTGCAGCCAGTAGGCGATGCCGCAGGAGAAGATGCCGCAATAGAGGATGCACCAGATGGCCGGGCGGATGTTCTGGAAGCCGAACCCCTCGAAGATGGCCATGGGCAAAAAGCTCAGCAGCCCCGCGGTCAGAAACTCCAGGCAGCACAGCGTCAGGGGGTCGAAGTCCGGGGCGAATTTGTCCACCAACAGGATCTGCAGGGTGAACACCAAGGCGCAGAGGACCATGAGCGCGTCCCCTTTCTCCAGGGTGAAGCTCTCCGTGATGGACAAAAACCACAGGCCCACGGCCCCGATGATGAGGCACAGCCAGGTCCAAAGGCCCGTCTTCCGGTGGAAGAACGCCGCGCCCACGATGGGCACCAGCAGGATGTACAGGGCGGTGAGGAACGCTCCCTTGCCCGCGGTGGTGTACTGGAGCCCCGCCTGCTGGAAGCAGGAGGCCACCGCCACCGTGACGCCGATGAGCATACCGCTCTTCACCAGCCGCACCTTCCCCGTCTTCGTGGCGGGCAGGGCTATCCTCCGCCGCAGGTAGATGAAGGGCATGAGGCACAGGGCCCCCGCCAGCATCCGCACGGCGGTGAAGGCGTAGGGCTGCATCCCCAGGTCCATGGCGGCGGACTGGGCCACGAAGGCGCTGCCCCAGATCACGGAGCAGCCCAGGAGGATCAGGCTGTATTTTGTCTGTTTCATGGGGCCTATCCTACCACGGCATAGGCAAAAACACAAGACTTTTTCCCGCCGTTGTGGTATACTGAATCTACACGATTTGAACGGAGGACGAACCATGAAGGAAACGCTGCGGATGGGCGATCGCGGCCGGGCGGTTCGGGCGCTGAACGAGGGCCTCAGGGCCCTGGGCTACGAGGCAGGCGCGGGGGACCGGTTCACCCAAAATACCGCCCGGGGACTGTTCGCCCTGCAGACGGACCGGGGCCTCCCGCCCACGGGGGAAGGCGACAGCCGCACCCGGAGCCTTTTGAGCCTGCTGGTCTGCAACGACCCAGGCGAAGCCTTCTACGGCGACGCGGACGGGGACGGGCAGCTGACCGTGAAGGACGTGGGCCTGGTGCTCAAAAGCCTGCTGACGAGGAAGACCACGCCCACTGTGGCCCTGGACGCCGACGGCAGCGGCAGGGTGGATCTGAAGGACGCCCTGTACCTCATCCAGTGCCTGACGGGCCGGGCCGCGCCCAAGCCCAACGCCCCCTGGATCGACCCCGAAGCCGGGGTGGGCGCGGACGCGGACGTGCGGCGGGCTGTGGGGCAGGCCCTGTTGAACGTGTCGCCCCTGCGGCGGCAGCTGGTGGAGGCGGCCCTGCCCTTTGCATACGATCCCCATGGGCCCCAGGTGGCGGCCTTTCCCAAGAGCCTGTACATCTGGGGCGCCAACCTGTACGGCCCGGACGGAACGCTCTATTGCCCCACCTCGGCGGCGGTGGAGCTGCTGGCGGCCCGCAAGCCCGCTTTCTTCAACGGCGGTCGCCGGGAGATGATGCTCTCCGCCCTGCAGAACGCGGCGAGCCTGGGCGATCGGCTCTCCGGCGCGGACTGCTCCGGAGCTATCGTGGGCCTGTGGCGAAAGTTCGGCCTGGTGGAGCCTCGGTTCGACGCCATCGCCAACCGGCTCCTCCGGGAGCCCCTGTCCTATCCCATACCGCGGGAGGAGCTGCTCCCCGGGGACCTGGTGGGGTTCGACGGCCACATCGGCCTCTACGCCGGGGCAGGATGGGTCATCGAGTGGGCGGGCGGCGCCTACGGCTGCCAGCTCACCCGGCTCACGGGCCGCTGCTGCTGGTCCTTCACCGAGCGGCGGCTGGTGAAGATGCAAAAGGATTTCGAGGTCTTTGTCCGGCCCTTCTTCTTCGTTGACGGGGTCGAAGAAAAATAGTATACTTATTATTTAAGACTGGGCCTGCAGGGGCCGGGAAGGAAGGCACAACGTGGAAAAACTGGGCATCGCCATCATCGGCGGGGGTCCCGCGGGCCTGGCGGCAGGCATCTACGCCGTCCGGGGCGGGGCCGACGTGAAGCTCTTCGAGGAGCTGTTTCCCGGCGGCCAGATCGTGAAGACCCATCGGGTGGAGAACTATCCCGGCTTTACCGGCGGCCCCGACGGCTACGCCCTGGCGGCGGCCCTGGAGAAGCACGCCTCCGAGTTCGACCTCCCCGTGATCTACGGCGCCGTCACCGACCTGAAGCTCACGGAGGGAGAGAAGACCTTCGCGGTGAACGGGGAAGAATACGCCGCGGACGCGGTGATCCTCGCCATGGGCGCCGGCCCCCGGAAGCTGGGCCACCCGGACGAGGACCGGTTCGTGGGCACGGGCGTCAGCTACTGCGCCACCTGCGACGGGAATTTCTACCGGAATAAGGACGTGGCCATCGTGGGCGGCGGCGACACCGCCGTGTCCGACGCCCTGTACCTGTCGGGCCTCTGTCGCAAGGTGTATTTGATCCATCGCCGGGACCAGTTCCGGGCGGCGGCCACCCTGGTGGACCGGGTGAAGCGGGCCGAGAACGTGGAGCTGGTGCTGGACAGCACCGTGGTGGGCCTATCCGGCGAGGATCGGCTTTCCGCCGTCACCGTGGAGAACAAGTTCACCCACGAGCAGCGAACGCTGGATGTGAACGGCCTGTTCGTGGCCGTGGGCATCCTCCCGCGGACGGAGCTGGTCAAGGGTCAGATCGACCTCGATGAGAGCGGCTTCATCGTCACGGACAAGTTTATGCAGACCTCCGCCCCCGGCGTCTTCGCCGCGGGGGACATCCGCAACACTCCCCTTCGCCAGGTGGTCACCGCCTGCGCCGACGGGGCCATCGCCGCGACAAAAGCAGTGGAATATGTGGGGATGAAATAATGCTGTTATCGGAAGAAAAGCGGGCGGAAGCCCTGCGCATATTGTCGGAGCTGTACCCCAATCCCAGGCCGGAGCTGCATTTTTCCAGCCCCTATGAGCTTTTGATCGCGGTCATGCTCTCGGCCCAGTGCACGGACAAGCAGGTGAACAAGGTGACGGCGGAGCTGTTCCAGGTGGCCAACACGCCGGAGCAGATGATCGCCTTGCCGGAGGACAAGCTCATGGAGCTCATCCACTCCTGCGGCTTCTTCCGCATGAAGGGGAAGCATATATTGGAGACCTCCCGCATCCTGGTGGAAAAGTACGGCGGGGAGGTGCCCGCAGATCGGGATACGCTCACGGAGCTCCCCGGCGTGGGCCGCAAGACCGCCAACGTGGTGGTGAGCAACGCCTTCCATATCCCGGCCATCGCCGTGGACACCCACGTGTTCCGGGTCAGCAACCGGATCGGCCTCGCGGAGGCGAAGACCGTGGAGAAGACGGAGGAACAGCTCATGGCCCACATCCCCGAGGAAGACTGGACCGACGCCCACCACTGGATCATCTTCCACGGCCGGCGGGTCTGCGCCGCCCAGCGGCCCAAGTGCGCGGAATGCGCGCTGAACCAGGTTTGCAACTTCTATACGCGAAAGGAACAGTAAATGGATTTTTTGGATAAGGTCCGCATCGTGGTCAAGGCGGGCAACGGCGGCGACGGCTGCGCCGCGTTCCATCGGGAAAAGTTCGTCATGAAGGGCGGCCCCTCCGGCGGCGACGGCGGCAATGGCGGCAGCGTCATCTTCTACGCCGATCCCCGGCTCAACACCCTGTTGCCCTTCCGCTTCCAGCGGTTCTACCGGGCGGAGAACGGGGGCAAGGGCCAGATCGAGCTGAAGCGGGGCAAGGACGGGGAGGACATGGTCATCCACGTGCCCGTGGGCACCGTGGTCCGGGACCTCACCACCGGGGCCATCGTGGCCGACATGTCCGAGCCGGAGCGCAAGAAGACGGTCATCCGCGGCGGCCGGGGCGGCAAGGGCAACGCCCGCTTCGCCACCGCCACCAAGCAGGCGCCCCAGTTCGCCCAGGACGGCATCAAGACCGAGGAGCGGGAGATGGAGCTGGAATTGAAGACCATCGCCGACGTGGGGATCATCGGCCTCCCCTCCGTGGGCAAGAGCTCCATCCTGTCCGTGCTCACCGCGGCCCGGCCCAAGATTGCAGCCTACCATTTCACTACCCTGACCCCCAACCTGGGCGTGGCGGAGCACAAGGGCCGGAGCTTCGTCATGGCGGACATCCCGGGGCTCATCGAGGGTGCCGCCGAGGGCGCGGGCCTGGGGCACGACTTCCTGCGGCACATCGAGCGGACAAGGCTCCTCATCCACGTGATCGACGCCTCCGGCATGGAGGGCCGGGACCCGGTGGAGGACTTCCACAAGATCAATGAGGAATTGACCAAGTTTTCCCCGGCTCTGGGCGAGCTCACTCAGGTGGTGGCCGCCAACAAGATGGACCTGCCGGAAGCCCAGGAGAATCTCGCCCGCATCCGGGCGGCCCTGGACGAGGAGGGGTACACGGTGTACCCGGTGTCCGCGGCCACGGGCGAGGGGTTCGAGGGGATGCTGGACGCGGTCATCCGGTTCCTGGATCTGCTGCCGCCGGTGCTCACCTATCCTGAGACGGAGCTGGAGGTGGGGCCCCGGTACGAGAAGGGGTTCACCCTCACCCGCGCCGACGACGGGGCCTACGTGCTCAGTGGCGGGGAGGTGGACAAGCTCCTCGACTCCACCGACCCCAACAACGAGGTCAGCATGCGCCGCTTCCAGCAGCTGCTCATCAAGACCGGCATGATCGCCGCCCTCCGGGAGGCCGGCGCCAAGGAAGGCGACACCATCCGCCTGGGCGAGTGGGAGTTTGATTTTGTGGAATAGAGGAACCTATTGAAAGCTCGCAGCTTTGACCAGGTGCAAAACATAATCGAAATCCGCACTTCGTTTGATTTCTCATTGTTTTGCCCGTGCTTCGCCTCGCTGCATCTGCCACAGGCAGCGCTTGGCTCCGCACCCTGAAAGAAAAGCTGCCCAAAAGAACTTTAAGAAGATATGATTCTTCTGCATGCAGACCCCAGTATCTTCTTAAGCTTTTCTTTTTCCGCCGCTTTATCTTTTCACCGAAAAGAAAAAGCGGCAAAGAAAAAACTTCCCTAAAGAAAAAACACTTGACCTTCCCCTCGCTGGAAGGTGTAAAAGGAGAATGAACATGACCGGAAAAGAGAGAGCTGAATATCGCAAGCAGGCCAACGCCCTGACCGCCATCTTCCAGATCGGGAAGGAGGGCCTGTCGGGGAACATGCTGGTGGGCATCGACAACGCGTTAGCTAAGCGGGAGCTCATCAAGCTTACCGTGCTCGAAAGCTGCGACGAGCCTGCCAAGGACCTGTGCGAGAAGATCTGCCGGGCCCTGGGCGCCGAGCCCATCCAGTGCATCGGGCGGAAGATCGTCATCTACCGCCAGAAGCCGGAGGAAGAGGCATGAAGGGGAGCTGGGCGGAGATCTTCTCGCTCCTGAAGGGGTGGCGCTGGCGGGAGCTCCTCTATAAGCCCACGGACAACGCCACGCTCCAGTTCCTCCGCTACATCATCGTGGGCGGCTGCGCCTTCGTGACCGACTTCTGCACGGTGTGGCTGTTGAAGGAGCTGGGCCTCCACTACCTGGTGGCGGGCGTCTTCGGCTTCATCCTGGGCGTCATCGTCAACTACATCCTCACCAAGACCCTGGCCTTCTCCGGCAAGCGGGCCAACATGAGCCGGGAGGCGGAGTTCGCCCTGTTCATCGTGATTTCCCTCATCGGTCTGGGGCTCACGGAGCTGCTCATGTGGGCCTTCACCGATGGGCTGGGGCTCTTCTACCTGCTTTCCAAGGCCATCGCGGCCATCATCGTGCTGCTGTGGAACTTCTTCGCCAAGCGTCTCATGTACCGCAAGAAACCCAACAAGGAGTAAAAAACGTATGCTGCGCATCGAACACTTCACCAAATCCTACTCTAAAGGCAAACCCGCCGTGGAGGATTTGAACCTGCACGTCCACCCCGGCGACATCTTCGCCTTCATCGGCCCCAACGGCGCTGGCAAGACCACCACCCTTCGGGCCGTGGCAGGCATCCACGACTTCGAGGGCGGCGACATCTTTATCGACGGCAAGTCCATCAAGGCTGACCCCTTGGCCTGCAAGAAGGTCATGCGCTACATCCCCGACAACCCGGATCTGTACGGGTATCTCACCGGCATCCAGTACCTGAACTTCCTCTCCGACATCTACGGCCTCGATGCCGCCACCCGTCAGGAGCGCATCCAGAAGTACGGGGACGATTTCGGCATCACCCATCGCCTGGGCGACATGGTGGGCTCCTTCTCCCACGGCATGAAGCAGAAGCTGGCCTTGATCGGCGCCCTCATCGACGAGCCGCGGCTCCTTCTGTTGGACGAGCCCTTCGTGGGCCTCGACCCCAAGGCCGCCTTCACCCTGAAGCAGCACATGCGGGCTATGATAGAGCGCGGCGCCGCCATCTTCTTCTCCACCCACGTGCTGGAGGTGGCGGAGAAGCTCTGCAACAAGGTGGCCATCATCAACCACGGCCAGCTGGTGGCCCAGGGCGACATGGACACGGTGAAGGGGAACGACTCGTTGGAGGAGCTCTTCATGGAGCTGGTGGAAAAGGAATGAAATCGATCCTGCCCCTCATCCGCATACAGCTGATGGAGTTCTTCCCCGTGGCGGCGCTGAAGAACACCGCCGACGCGGGCGCCAAAAAGCGCGCCAGGCGGAAGCTTACGTCCACCGTCGTCATCTTCCTCGCCTGCGTGTACATGTCCGGTGTATACAGCATGGGCATGCTCAAGGGCGGCCTGGACGGCCTTACCTACACCCTGGCTCCGGCCCTCATGCTCATGGCCGGGTCGGTCCTGGGCGCCATCACCACCCTCACCAAGGCGGGCACGGTCATGTTCTCCGCCGCCAGCCTGGACCCGCTGCTGTCGCTGCCTCTGCCGCGGCGGACGGTGGTCCTTTCCCGGGTATTTTCGCTTTATTTCGAGGAATTCCTCATCAACGCGGGGATGCTCCTCACTGCAGGTGTCTGCTGCCAGATCGTCATAGGCAGCCTTCCCGCCGCCTTTTGGCCGGTGATCGTGTTGAGCGCGTTCCTGGCGCCGCTCCTCCCCCTGGGCTTGGGCGGCCTCGTGGGCCTGTTCGTCAACATGCTCACGGCCCGGATGAAGAACAAGAGCCTCTTCACCACGGTCTTCTCCATGGCCTTTTTGCTGGGGGTCATGTTCCTCTCCTTCAACGCGGGGACCCTGTTCACCGACATGGCCGACATCGCCGGTTCCCTGCAGGCCCGGGTCTTCGGCATCTATCCGCCGGCCAGGCTCTTCGTGGACGGGCTCCTGGGCAGCATCGGTTCCTTCCTGCTCTTTGCGGGCATCTCCCTGATCTCTTTGGCGCTCCTGTGCCTGGCGGCCGTGAAGGGGTTCACCTTCTTCTACAGCGCCATCAACGCCACCGCCGGTTCCAAGGCCTTCCGCATGGGCCGGCAGAAGCAGAGCGGGACGCTGCTGACCCTGTGCAAGAAGGAGCTGCGGCAGAAGTACAACACGCCCATCTGGATCATGAACACGGACATGGGCACCGTCATGGCCATCGTCATGACCGTAGCTTTGATCGTGGCGGGCAAGGCCCCCGTGATGGAGGTGCTGGAGGATGTCTTCCACCGGGGCGATCAGGCGGCGCTCCTGTTCGGCCTCGTCATCGCGGCCGCGCAGTGCCTGAGCCTCAGCGCCACCGCCGCCGTGTCCATGGAGGGGAAGGGCCTGTGGCTCATCAAGTCCCTGCCCATCCGGGCCAACGTGTGGCTGCGGAGCAAGATCCTCGTCAGCATGCTGCCCCCGGTGGCCGGCGGCCTCCTCTGCGGCGTCGCCCTGACCATCGCCTGGAAACTGCCCGTCTGGAATGCCCTGCTGATTTTGGGACTCTGCTGCCTGGTGGCCTGGGCTTTCTCGGTGGTGGAGCTGGCGCTGGGCCTTCATTTTGCCCGGTTCGACTGGGAGAATCCCGCTGAGGTGGTGAAGCAGGGTGGCGGCGTCCTGCTCAGCATGCTCGTCACCATGGCCTTTATCGGCGGGGGCGTGGCCCTTGTCATCTTCCTCGGGTACCTGGGCGCGGCGGCGTTGTGCCTGCTTTTGCTGGCCGTCGCTCTGCCCATCCGGCTGGTCATGCGCAAACAGGCGGAGAAAAAGCTCACGAAGCTTTAATATTTTCGTGACAATTTGTACACAGTGATGGTATACTATAAATGACCAAGTGATAGGAACGCAGGTGGTGGAATTTGAGCTTTGAGGAAATCTTAAAAACCCTGGGAAGCGGCCTCGGCCAATTCGGCTGGAACGACCTTCTCGACATAGCCATCCTGACGGTGCTGCTCTACAAGCTCATCGTCTGGACTAAGGATACCCGAGCCTATGAGGTCATCAAGGGCGTGGGCTTGCTGATTGTCGCCTCGGCGGCGACCCAGCTGCTCAGCATGTACACCCTCAAATGGCTGCTGGACTCCATCCTTCAATCTGGTACCATCATCATCGTCATCTTCATCCTCTTTACCCCGGAGATCCGCCGGGTGCTGGAGCGGCTGGGTCGCAGCGGCAAAGCCATCGGCAAGCTCATCAGCGAGGCGGGGAACATGGGCGTGGAGGATCTGATCGACGACCTGCACAAGACTATCCTGCGCTTGAGCCGCCGTCGGGTGGGCGCCCTCATCGTCTTCGAGCAGAAGACGGGCCTGGGCGACATCATCAGCACCGGCACGGCCATAGAGGGCCTGGTCTCCGGCGCCCTCATCGAGAACATCTTCGAACCCAACACCCCCCTTCACGACGGGGCGGTGATCTGCCGCGGGTCCACCCTGGTGGCGGCGGCCTGCTTTCTGCCCCTCTCCGAGGAGACGGGCATCTCCCGGGAGCTGGGCACCCGGCATCGGGCTGCCTTGGGCGTGTCCACCGTGTCCGACTGCGTGGTGCTGGTGGTCTCGGAGGAGACCGGCGCCATCTCCATGGCCCATGACGGCAAGCTGGTGCGGTATCTGGACAGCGTGGCTCTGCGGAACCTGCTGGAGAGCATCTTCCTGAAGAAGGGCCTGAGCGGCCTTTCCTTCGGCAAAAACCATGGACGCAGGAAGGAGGAGAAGTAAGCCATGAAGCAGAAGATCACTTCGACGGCCCTGCTCGATCGGCTCAAGGGCTTCTTCACCCGAAACCTGGGTCTCAAGATCGTGGCCTTCGTCTTCGCTATCCTCCTGTGGGCCTACGTGCTGGTGGCCTTGAACCCCATGCGCTCCAAGTCCATCGATGACGTGCCCATCACCCTGGAGGGCTATACGGACCTGCTGAGTCGGAACCTCATCCTGGTGAACTCCGATCTGGGCCTTGCGGACGTGGAGGTGAATGCCACCATCACCAACCATTCGGAACTGGACGAGAGCCGCATCAACTGCCGCGCGTATTTGAGCACCATCTCCGCCAAGGGCACCTATCGGTTGCCGCTCAGCGTCACGGTCCAATCCAATTTGGGCACCGTGGCCAGCGTGACCCCCCGGACCGTCACCGTGGAGGTGGATAACCTGATCGTCAAGACCGTGCCGGTGAAGCTGGAGCTGGTGGGTTCCCTGCCTGAAGGCTATGAGATCGTGAGCGAGAGCATGGCCAGCACCATCACCATCGAAGGCGCAGCCCGGTATATCGAGCCCACCGTGCGGGCCGTGGCCACCGTGGATCTGACGGATCGGACCACCAGCGTGGAGGAAAGCGTGGACGTGACCTTTTACGATAAGGAAGACAACGAGGTCGTCGTGGTCACCCGCAGCAAGAACACCCCCAACGTGACCGTGCGGTTGACCCTGTCCGCCTACAAGCGGGTCAACATCCAGCAGGCGGTCTCTCTGTCAGACGATACCTATTACACCCTGGCCAGTGAGGTCTCTCCCGGCAGCGTGGTCCTCTATGGCAGCAGCGACGTTTTGGCGGCTATCGATTCCATATCCACGCAAAACCTGGTGCTGCCGGCGGCAGAGAATGTCGTCACGCGGGAGCTCAGCCTGGTCCTGCCGGAGGGTGTGACTCTGAAGCGAGGCCAGAGCAGCACCGTCACTGTGACCGCCGCCGTGGCGGAACGGATGGGAGAGCGGCTGCTGGAGGTACCCCTGACCTATGCCAATCTGACCGGCGACATGCTGCTCGCTGACGGCGCGCCCACCTATGTGACCGTGTTGGCGGTGGGACCTGTTCGACAGCTGGAACAGCTGACGGCGGAATTGTTCACCGCACAGCTGGATCTCACTGGGTATGGACCTGGAGAATGGGAGCTGGTTCCCGTGCTGCAGGGGCCCAACGTCGACAAGTTCCCCGGTGTGACCTTCACGCTGCAGGAGCAACGGGTTCTGGCCGCCCTGATCGCACCGGAGCCGACGCCCGCCCCCACGCCGGAGCCAACATCGGAACCGACGCCGGAGCCCACGCAGGAGCAGAAGGTGGAGTCTGCGCCCACACCTGAACCGACACCGGAGCCCACATCCGAACCGACACCTGAGCCTACGTCTGAACCCACACTTGCACCGACGACGGAGGAGCAAACCCCGTAATAAGAAAGGATGCCCGATTGCCCCATGGCGGTCGGGCTTTTTTGAGGATACCCATATGATGCGCGTGATGATACCGGCCCTGCGCCGGTCCCTGGACGATACCGACGACAGCTTTCGCGCCTCCCTTGCCCGACAACTGGGGGCAGACCCCGGGGAGGTCGGGGAAGTGCGCATCCTGCGCCAGGCGGTGGACGCCCGGAAGAAAGGGGATGTGTTCTTCAGCGTCCACTGTTTGGTGGGCCTGGCCCCGCGGGCGGCCCGGCGGGTGCTGGCGGATAAAAAGCGCCACGCTCAGCCCTGGGAAGCGCCCAGCGATGCGCCTCTGGTCCACGGCCAAAAGCCCCTTTCCGGCCGGGTCGTGGTGGTGGGCATGGGGCCCGGCGGCCTGTTCGCCGGCTGGCTCCTGGCCCGGGAGGGGTATCGGCCCCTGATCGTCGATCGGGGCAAGGCCATGGACGAGCGGGTCAAGGACGTGGACCGGTACTGGTGCACCGGTCGGGCGGATCCCGAGAGCAACCCCCTCTTCGGCGAGGGCGGCGCGGGCACCTTTTCCGACGGGAAGCTGACCGCCCGGTCCAAGGACCCTCGCTGTTCCACGGTCCTGGACACCTTCATTGCCTGCGGTGCGCCGGCGGAGATCGGCATCCTGGCCAAGCCCCACGTGGGCACTGACCGGCTCCGGCAGGTGGTGAAAAATCTGCGGAACGAGATCATCGCCCTGGGCGGGGAGGTCCGCTTTTCCACCCGGCTGTCGGCCATCCATGCGGCGGACGGCCAGCTACGGGCGGTGACCCTGGTCCATGATAACGTGCCCGAGCGGATAGACTGCGGCGCCCTGGTCCTGGCCATCGGCCAGGGGGCTCGGGATACCTATCGATACCTCTTTGACAGCGGTTTTGCCATGGCTCCCAAGCCTTTTGCCGTGGGTGTCCGGGCGGAACATCCCCAAGACCTCATCGACGAGAGCCAGTACGGTCCCTTCGCCCGCCACCCAAAGCTGGGCGCCGCGGACTACAAGCTGACGGCCCAGGCGGCGGGCCGGGGCGTGTACTCCTTCTGCATGTGCCCCGGGGGCGTCGTGGTGGGCGCCGGTGCAGGTCCCGGGCAAATGGTGGTCAACGGCATGAGCTATTTCGACCGGGCCGGGGAGAACGCCAACGCGGCGTTGGTGGTCCAGGTGTTCCCGGAGGACTTCGGGACGGGCGCTCTGGACGGCATGGCCTTCCAGCAAAAGCTGGAGCAGGCGGCCTGGGACCTGGGAGGCGGCGAGGGCCTGGCGCCCGCCTGCCGCTGGGCGGATTTCATGGCGGGGCAGGGGACGAGCCGCTTCGGCACGGTCAAGCCCACCTTCCGGCCGGGGGTCACGGGGGCGGACCTGACCCGATGCCTGCCGCCCTTCGTGGCGGACGGGCTACGGGAGGCCTTTTGCACCTTCGCCCGCCAGATCAGGGGCTTCGACCTGCCCGATGCGGTGCTGACCGCCGTGGAGTCCCGGACCAGTGCGCCGGTGCGCCTTCTGCGGGGGGCGGACATGCAGTCCCTGACCCACAGGGGGGTGTACCCCGTAGGGGAGGGCGCGGGCTATGCGGGCGGGATCGTGTCCTCCGCCGTGGACGGACTTAGGGCAGCGGAAGCCATCATTTCCCAATTTGGGGCCGATACAGCCTGATATTCGACTAAATTGCAAAAGAATCGTCAACAAATTATATCGGGTATTCCATTTTTGGCCTACATATGATATATAGATAGCTATGAAAAAGACAGTGTGCATCCTTATCGCCCTCGTCATGCTGGCGGGGCTCATATCGTTCCCTGCTTCCTCCCTGGCGGAGGAAAGCCCCGTGCGGGTGCTTCTATCCGCAGAGAGCAGGGATGCTTTGACCATCCTGAACGATCCCACGGATGAGATGATCGCCAATGCGGTGACCGGCGTCCTGTGCAAGGACGATGTGTCGCTGCGCAAGGGCCCCGGCCCCGATCATAGCGCGGTGAAGAGAGGCCTCGACATCGGTGCGCTGGTCACCGTGTACGCCGAGGAGGAGGGCTATTACTACGTCCGCGACGAAGAGAGCGGCAAGTATGGTTACCTTCCCATGGACGCCGTGGTCATTCTCGGAAAGACCGTGGACACACCTCAAGGGCCGGTGATCGAGCCCACGGAAGAGGTGATCGAGACCCTTCAGTACGGCGTTCTGAACAAGAACAAGGTCATCCTGCGCAAGGGTCCTGATTCCGATTACGGGTCTGTGCAGAGCGGTCTCAAGAAGGGCGCGGCGGTGACCATTTACGCGGTGTCGGAGAAGGGGAATTTCTACTTCGTCCGTGTGGACGCCAGCGGCAATTACGGCTATATCGCAGTGAAGTATGTGGATCTCGTGACAGAACCGGGGACGGAACCGGAACCCACGGAGGAACCGGAGCCCACGGAGGAGCCGACGCCGGAGCCCACGGCAGAACCCACGCCGGAGCCTACGGAGGAGCCCACGCCCAAGCCTACGAAGGAGCCCACGCCGGAGCCTACCGAGGAGCCCACGCCCGAGCCTACGAAGGAGCCCACGCCGGAGCCTACCGAGGAGCCCACGCCCGAGCCTACGGAGGTGCCGTTCATTATTGAAAAACCCACCCCCGAACCCACGGCGGAACCCACTCCCGAGCCCACGGCAGAACCCACGCCCAAGCCCACGGAGGAGCCCACGCCGGAGCCGGTCATCATCGTCGATCCTCTGCCCACGCCGGAGCCGACGCCCGAGCCGACCCCCGAGCCCACGCCGGAGCCTACCCGGGGACCGATCATCATCGTCGATCCCTCGCCAGCGCCTCCGGAGATCCCCACGCCCAACCCCACCCAGTCGCTGCCTGATCCTACGCCGTCACCCACGCCCACGCCTGCACCGACGTCTACGCCCAGCGGCCCCTTTACCGAACCCACCTGGTATATGATCGAGAACGCGGTCAAAGGCAAGCTCATTCGCAGTGGCGTGAACATGCGCAAGGGCCCCAGCACTAAGTACGGTCTGGCGGACAGCGGCCTCAAGAGCGGCACGGTGGTGACCGTGTACGCGGAGGACGGGGATTGGTACTTCCTGCGCGTAGACAAGACCGGCAAGTACGGCTACATCTACAGCGAGTATGTGGAGCTGGATGAGGAGTTCGAGGATGACGAGCCCACGCCAAAACCCACCAAGAAGCCCACAGAGGAACCGGCTATCCGGTTGAGCCAGGGCGACGTGAACGGGGACGGCCTGGTCTCCGCGGCGGACGCGGCTATGATCCTGCGGTATGACATGGGGCTGATCGATCTCTCCGACGCTCAGCTGAAGGCAGCGGATATGGACGGAGATGGCGAGGTCACCGACATGGATGCCAAGGCCCTGTTGAGGTATGTGGCGGGTCGCCTGGCCCGGTAACCCATCGCACATAGCGCACCCTCTCCTTTGGGAGAGGGTGCTTTGCACTCATGGAGAATCGAAAGGAGCAGCGAGGGGAACTATGCATTTTGGGTTTTCCTATGTGGGACTGATTTACCTGGTCATGCTGATGTTGCCAAATTTCATCTGGACAAGGAACCAGCCGAAGGAATATGAGAAATATGTGTCCAACGAAAACAAGATGCTGCTGGGATTCGAGAGAGCCGGAGAGGTCCTGGTTACCTGCGCGGCGGTGATTTTCTCTGATTTCAACCTCAAACCGTGGTCGCCCTGGTCTTGGTGGCTGGTGGCCTCATTTGCGTTGATGATGCTCTACGAGGCGTATTGGATCAGGTATTTCAGAAGCGAGAGGACCATGAGGGATTTCTACAGCAGCATCCTGGGCATACCCGTGGCGGGAGCAACGCTGCCTGTGCTGGCGTTTCTGCTCCTGGCCGTCTACGGGAAGAATATCGTCCTTGGCATTGCCGTTGTGATCCTGGGGATCGGACATATCGGCATTCACCTGATGCACAAGAAGGAGATCGGATCATGACGCTGAACCCTGTCGCCTCGTTCGGCACGTCTACGCGGGGTCTATGACAACCAATACGCCCCGGATCAGAGGCAATACAGGAAAAGCAGCAGCGCGCACACTACCCAAGGCGCGCTTTTTTTGCGCTTCGGAAGCGAAAAAGCTTGCGTCGACGGAAAAATGTGATATACTATTACGGTTTTCTAAAAACACTACCCCTACTATTTCGAGGAATAACAATGGAAATCAGAAACGTTGCGATCATCGCCCATGTAGACCACGGCAAGACCACCTTGGTGGATCATCTATTGCAGGACGCCGGCGTCCTGCGCCGGAGCGAGGTGGGCGTGGACCGCGTCATGGACAGCGGGGATCTCGAGCGGGAGCGGGGCATCACCATTCTCTCCAAGAACACCGCCGTCAGCTACGGGGACGTGCGCATCAACATCGTGGACACCCCGGGCCACGCCGATTTCGGCGGCGAGGTGGAGCGCATACTGCAGATGGTGGACGGCGTACTGCTGCTGGTGGACGCCTTCGAGGGCTGCATGCCCCAGACCCGGTTCGTGCTGAAGAAGGCGCTGGAACTGGGCAAGGTGCCCGTGGTGGTCATCAACAAGGTGGACCGGCCCGATGCCCGCCCCGACGAGGTGGTGGACGAGACGCTGGAACTGTTCATCGAGCTGGGCGCCACCGCCGAGCAGCTGGACTTCCCCATCGTCTATGCCTCTGCCCGCAACGGCATGTCCGGCTATGAGGTGGACCAGCTGGAGCACAGCATGAAGCCCATCTTCGACACCATCCTGAAGGCCATTCCGGCTCCCGCCATGGACGATGCGGCGCCGCTGCAGATCCTCTTCTCCACCATCGACTATGACGATTACGTGGGCAAGATCGGCGTGGGCCGCATCGAGCGGGGCGTGGCCAAGCGGGGCCAGAGCATCGTCCTCTGCGGCGGCGAGGGGAACAAGGTCCGGCCCGCCAAGATCTCCCGGCTGTACCGGTTCGAAGGTTTGCACCGGATGGAGGTGGAGGAGGTCCACGCGGGCGACATCCTCTGCATGGCCGGCGCCGAGGATCTGAACGTGGGCGAGACCGCCTGCGACCCCGAGTGCGTGGAGCCCATGCCCTTCGTGCATATCGACGAGCCCACGGTCAGCATGCTCTTCAAGGTCAACGACAGCCCCTTCGCCGGGCGCGAGGGCCGGTAC
>CACWJZ010000031.1 GCA_902761365.1 uncultured Eubacteriales bacterium
GTCCGTGCCGTGGGTGAGGCCGGAGATGCGGACCAGCTCCTCCATGGTGGTGGGGCGGGTCTGCTCCAGCACCTTCTGGACGAAGCTGGTGCCGAATTCGGGCACGCCCAGAGTGCCCACGGTGCATTCGAGGGCAGAAAGGTCCACGTGCAGCGGATCCGGCGAGGAATAGATCTTCCGGGTGTCCGGGTCGTCCAGGGGGATGGTGGTGGGGTCGATGCCCGTCAGGTCCTGGAGCATGCGGAGAGCCGTGGGATCATCGTGGCCTAGGATGTCCAGCTTCACCAGGCGGTCATCCATGGCGTGGAAGTCGAAGTGGGTGGTGATGGTCCCCTGCTCCACCTTGTCCGCCGGGTACTGGATGGGCGTGAACATGTAGATGTCCTCGTCCTTGGTGGTCACCTTCACGTTGAGGCAGCCCTGGCTCAGCCGCTCGATCTCCGCCCGGCGCAGGGTTTGACCCGTGACCTCGGCGTAGTGGTACACGCACTCAAAGCCCTTCTTCTCGGCGATGCCGGCGATGGTGCCCGCCCGGTAGGCGTGGTGCTGGCCGAACATCTCCTCCACGTACTTATGGGCCCGGTGCTGGTACTCGCCGGAGAAATTCAGGTCTATATCGGGGGTCTTGTCCCCCTTGAAGCCCAGGAAGACCTCGAAGGGGATCTCGAACCCGTCCTTTTTGAGGGGCGCGCCGCAGACGGGGCAGGTCTTGTCCGGCAGGTCCACGCCGGTGTTGTACTGCAGGGGGTCGATGTCGAAATCGCTGTACTTGCAGTTGGGGCACACGTAGTGGGGCGGCAGCGGGTTCACCTCGGTGATGCCCGCCATGGTGGCCACGAAGGAGCTGCCCACGGAGCCTCGGGAGCCCACCAGATACCCGTCGGAGTTGGACTTGTGGACCATGGAGGTGAGCTCGTTCTCCGCGTCGGGGATCATGGGCGCATGGGTGCCGTCGGGGAAGGGCTTCAATACCTCAATCTCGTCCGCGATGGCGCCGGGGTTGTCGATGACCACCTCTTTTGCCCGGTCGCCCAGGTACGCGAACTCCTCCAGCATCTCCTGGGTGGGCTTGAAGTAGAGGGGCGCCTGGAAGGCCGCGTCGTCGAAGCCCAGCTTGTAGAGCAGGATCTGCCGGTAGATGGCGTCCTCGGGCTCCAGGAAGTGGACGTCGCCGGTGGCCACGGTCCTCTTGCCCAGCCTGTCGCCCAAGGCGACGATCCGGCGGTTGATGGCGTGCAGGGCCTCCGCGTCGGACACCTGGCCCTCCCGGATCAAAAAGGCGTTGTTGCCGTCGGGCTGGATCTCCAGATAGTCGTAGTACGCGGCGATCTTCAGCAGCTTTTCCTCCGGCTCGTTCTGGAGCACCGCCCGATAGAGCTCCCCCGCCTCGCAGGCGGAGCCCAAGATGAGGCCGCCCCGGAAGACGGAGAGCATGCTCCGGGGGATCAGGGGCTTGCCGCCCCGCAGATGGTCCAGGTTGGAAAAGCTGATGAGCTTATAGAGGTTCTTCATCCCCGCCTGATCCCGGGCCAGGATGACGATGTGGTAGGTCTTCTGCTTCTCCTTCTTTTTGTGGCTGTCCCGCTCCGCCGCCGCGTCGGGCACCACGGGCAGGGTGTGGACGCCCATGGCCTTCAGCTCCGCCACCATCTTCATGAGCAGCATGGCGCAGGAGTTGGCGTCGTCGTCCGCCCGGTGGTGGCTGCCCATGTCGATGTCGTAATGGGCGCAGAGGGTGTCCAGCTTGTGGTTCTCCACGTCGTCGTGGAGGATGTACCGGGAGAGCATGAGGGTGTCCGCGTAGGGGAGATCGAAGCGGATGCCGAACTTCTCCCCGTGGTGGGTGATGAAGCCGATGTCGAACCGGGCGTTGTGGGCCACCAGGCAGGCGCTGCCGCAGAAGTCGCGGAACTGCTTCAGGGCGTCCCGGCTGGAGGGGGCGCCGACGAGCATGTCCTTGGTGATGCCGGTGAGCTCGGTGATCTTCTTGGGGATGACCACGCCGTCGTCGATGAAGGTGTCGAAGCGCTCCGTGACCCTGCCGTCCACCAGCCGGACCGCGCCGATCTCGATGATGTCGCAGGACTCCGCCTTCAGGCCCGTGGTCTCGATGTCGAAGGCCACGTACTCCCCCTCCATGGGGAAGTCTACGGTGTCGGGCTGCAGATACCCCTCCACGCCATACAGGGCCTTGACGCCGGTGGCTTTAGCTGCCTTGGCCGCCTCGGGGAAGGCCTGAACATTGCCGTGGTCCGTGATGGCCAGGGCCTTGTGGCCCCAGCGGGCGGCGGTCTTGAAGGCGTCGGTCAGGTCCGTGAGGCCGTCCATGGTGGACATGCGGGTGTGCAGGTGGAGCTCCGTCCGCTTGGCTTCGGAGGTGTCCTCCCGCAGCGCCCGGTCCACGTAATTGCAGTCGTTGATATAAAAATTCAGTTCGGGGTTGTACTTCCGGCTCCTGCAAGTGCCCCGCAGGACGAAGTTCTTCCCCTTCTTCTTGGCGCTCTCGATCCAGAACAGGAACCGTTGGGCCTTCCATTCCTCGAAGAAGGTGGCCTCGCAGTAGACGGAATCGGTGAAGTCCGTGATGTTCATCTGGACCCGCCAGCTGCTCTTGCCGTTCTCCTTCTTGTTGCCCCAGCCCTCCCGGAGCGTGGAGGAGACCAGACGGCCCTCGATGGTGTAGAGCCTGTCCCCTTCGGTAAGGTCGTGGATGGGCGCCCGCTTGCCGCTGGAGATGCGGCTGCCCAGCAGGATGCCGTTGTCCGGCAGGTCTGCTTCAATGACGTTGGTCTTCTTCACCACCACCGCCGCTGAAGGGGGCACGGGGGCCACGGAGGGCGCCTCGGGCCGGGGCGCGGGCGCAGGTTCCGGCGACAGAGCCTCCGCCGCGGGACGGGTCGTATAGGTGAAGGTCAGGGCATAGCGCGGCAGCAGGGCCGCCATGGCGCTTTCAAAGGAGCGGAGCCGCGTCTCGGGCAAGGGCGCAGCCAGGGAGCAGGACACCTCCAGCGAGTTGGTGCTCCGAAAAAGGTGCACGTTCTCGATGGCGATCTCCCGTTCCGTGATGCCCGCCTGTTCGTATGCCTGTCGAAGGGGCTGTTCCATGTCTTCCTCAATTCATCCCGTCGAAAAACTGCGTTTTTCAACGGGCTGGGCTTCGCGTTCGCTTCGCTTCCAGGCCCCGCCTATAAACCTTTGGTTTACCGGGCGGCGGGTCCTGCAAGGTGTGAGATTCGCCGCACATGTCGCCGAATCTCACCCATTGAAAGCTACTATTTCTTCCTCCGTTTGTTATGTGCGCGTGGCTACACCGCGCTTATGTTGCTCTGATCAATGGATCAGCATTTCGTTGGCCTCGCGGACCAGCCGGTCCAATATCTCCTGGACCGGGCCCGCTGCCTCCTTCCGGCCCTTGCGGAACAGGACCCCGTTCCCCTGGCCGAAGGCGATGCCGATGTCCGCGTCCGAGGCCTCCCCCGGCCCGTTGACGGCGCAGCCCATGACCGCGATCTTGAGATACCCCGCGTCATGGCGCACGTGCCGGTTCACGTACTCCGCGATGGACAAGAGGTCCACCCGGGTCCGGCCGCAGGTGGGACAGGAGATGATCTCCACGTCGTCCTTCCGAACGCCGATGGCGGAGAGGATCCTCTTCCCCGCCAGCACCTCCTGGACGGGGTCGCCCGTGAGACTCACCCGGATGGTGTCGCCGATGCCGTCCATCAGGAGGCTCCCGATGCCGGCGGCGGACTTGATAAGGCCCGCTTCACCGCTGCCCGTCTCGGTGACGCCCACGTGGAGGGGATACTCCACGAGCTCGTGGAGGCGACGCATGGCCGCCACGGTGTAGCGGACGTTGGAATGCTTCACGGAGATGACCGTGTCGTAGAAGCCCTCGTGCTCCAGCAACCGCACGTGGTCGAGGGCGCTCTCCACCATGGCGGTCACGGGATCGTCGGGATGGTTGGCGCGGGCGTCCTTGTTGAGGGAGCCGCCGTTGACGCCGATGCGGATGGGGATATGGTGGGCCTTGCAGCAGTCCACCACCGCCTTCACCCGATCCGGTGAGCCGATGTTGCCCGGGTTGATGCGCAGCTTTTTGCAGCCGTTCTCCACGGCGGCGATGGCCAGCCGATAGTCGAAGTGCACGTCCGCCACCAGGGGGAGGGAGATTTTATCGACGATCTCCCGGATGGCCTTAGCAGCGTTCATGTCAAAGACGGCAGAGCGGACGATCTCGCAGCCCGCCGCCTCCAGCCGACGGATCTGCTCCACGGTGGCTGCGGCGTCCCGGGTGTCCGTGTTGGTCATGGACTGGATCGTGACCGGCGCGCCGCCGCCCACGGGGACGCTGCCCACCAGGACCTGTCTCGTCATAGCCTTACCCCCGGATGAGCCGCATCACGTCGTTGAAGGTGATGACCGCCACCAGCAGCAACAACAGGGCCATGCCGATGAGATGGACCATGCCCTCCTTCTCCGGGGGCACGGGCTTGCCCCGGACCCACTCGATGAGGATGAACAGGATGCGCCCGCCGTCCAGGGCGGGAATGGGGAACAGGTTCACGATACCCAGATTCACGCTGAGCATGACGCAGAGGCTCAGGACCGTGTACCAGCCGGAGACCGTGGCCTGACCCAAGATCTGGACGATGCCCACGGGGCCGGCCATATCCTTCAGGCCCGCTTCCCCGGAGAAGAGCATGCCCAGGGACCTGAACACCAGCCCGGCCATCTCCCAGCAGTAGGCGGCGCTTTCCCGGATGGCAAAGCCCAGGCCCACCCGCTTGGAGCCATAGACGATGGTGATGTCCATGAAGTTGGCGCCCCGCTCCTCGTTGAACAGGCCCGTGAAGACCAGCGATTTCTGTTCTCCGTTCCGCAGGACCACCACCTCCATGTGGTCGGAATCCGCGGCGCGGACGGCGTCGGTCAGGCTCTCCATGCTCTCCACGGCCTTGCCGTCCACGGTCAAAAACTGGTCCCCGATCTCCAGGCCTGCCGCCTGCGCAGGGCTGTTCTCGTTGACCCCCTGGACCAGGACCTTGGTCTCGTCCGTCACGCCCCAGCCGATGAGCAGGATCATGGCCAGCACGAAGGCCAACACGAAGTTCATCAACGGCCCGGACAGGATGACGATGAACCGCTTCCAGGCCTTCTGAGCGTTGAAGCAGCGCTCGTCCTTTGCCCCCTCGTCCTCCCCATAGAAGCGGCACATACCGCCCAGGGGCAGGGCGCGAAGATTGTACTCGATGCCGTTCCGCTTGAACCCCACGAGCTTGGGGCCCATGCCCACGGCGTACTCCAAAATGGTGAAGCCCAGCAGCCGACCCGCTGTGTAATGACCCAGCTCATGGATCATCACCAGAACGGACAGCAGCAGCAGCGCCTCAATGATGCGAACAATAGACATGCCTAACTCCTTGTGCTTTGAAACTCGTCCACCAGCCGCCGGGCTTCCCCGTCGGCCGCCAATATATCGTCCAGGTCCTGCATGGGCCGGTTGGTGAATCGATCGAGGGCATAGGCTACGCTGTCCTCGATGTCCAGGAACCCCAGCCGTCCTGCAAAGAACAGCTCCGCCGCCCGCTCGTTGGCCCCGTTGTAGACCACGGGGCAGCCGCCCCCGGCCTGCAGGCAGCTATAGGCCATCTTGAGCGCCGGGAATCGGGCCATGTCGGGCCTGTAAAACGCCAAATCCGGGTGCTCCCACAGCTTGAGCGGCACCGCCGGGGAGGGGACCCGCTCGGGCCAGGTCATGGCGTACTGAATGGGGAGCCGCATATCGGCCGTGCTCAGATTCGCCATGACGGTGCCGTCCCGGTATTCGACCATGCTGTGGACCACGGATTGGGGATGGATCAGCACCTCGATCCGCTCCCCGGGAAAGTCGAAGAGCCGGGATGCCTCCATGACCTCCAGCCCCTTGTTCATGAGGGTGGCCGAATCCAGGGAGATCTTGCGCCCCATGGACCAGGTGGGATGCTTCACCGCCTGCTCTGGGGTGATGCCCCCCAGCTCCGCCCGAGGCCGCCTAAAGAAGGGGCCGCCGGAGGCCGTGAGGATCAGCTTTTCCACCTCGTCCCGCCGGCCGTTCTGGAGGCATTGGAAGAGGGCGGACTGCTCGCTGTCCACCGGCAGCAGCTCTCCCCCGCCCTGCTTTCGGACCTCCTTCACGAGATCGCCGCCGCAGACCAAGGATTCCTTGTTGGCGATGGCCACCCGCTTCCCCGCCCTGAGGGCGGACAGCAGGGGCTTGAGGGCGGCGATGCCGGAGATGGCCAGGACCACCACGTCCACCTGGGGATCGGCCGCCAAATCATACAGCGCCTGGTCCCCCCAGCGCAGCTCCGTGCCGGAAACATCGATGGAAAGGGACCGGGAGAACACCGCCACCCGGGGCCGCTCCTCTACGACCTGGGCTACAAACGAGGTTTCGCTGCTGTGGGCGCTGATGCCATACAAGGCGAACAGGTCCGGATGGGCCCGCACCACGTCCAAAGCCTGGCGGCCGATGGAGCCGGTGCTGCCCAGGATCGCCACATTTTTCACGGCAGCCTCCTTTCAGGACAGGGCCAGGATGCAGAAGGCCAGCACCACAGGGGCGCAGAGGAGGACGCTGTCCAGCCGGTCCAGCACGCCGCCGTGCCCCGGCAGGGTCTCCGAAAAATCCTTCATGTTCGCGCTGCGCTTGAGGCAGCTGGCGAACAGGTCCCCGAACTGGCCCGCCACGCCGCAGATGAACCCCAGGGACAGGAGGGCAAAGAGGCCCATCCCCTTCTCCGGCGTCCAGAGCCCCTGCGCATAGTACAGGCCCAGCCCCATCAGCGTGGAGCCGATCAGGCTGAACACCGCGCCTTCCACCGTCTTCTTGGGGCTGATCTTGGGCGCCAACGGCGTCTTGCCCAGGGCCATGCCCCCGAAGTAGGCGAAGGTGTCCCCCATGGAGGGGCATAAAATGGCCGCGCAGCAGGCGGTCTTGGCCATCCAGGGCGGCAGGGCGAAGTAGATGGCCACCAGGGCGCACTCGCTGAGGATGGGGTACACGAAGGGCAGCAGGCAGTAGGCCGCCGCGGAGAAGTCGTCCCGCATGAGCAGCACCTGGCCCACCACGGTAGCCGCCACCATGAGCAGGCCGAAAGCGAAGACCACCGATAGATTATAGGCCGTCAGGTAGTAAACGATGCCGAAGAACCCGGCAAAGATGGAGGCCGGGGTGATGACGACCTCCTTGCCCATGGCCTTGATGAGGCTGTCCATCTCCTTGACGGTGATCAAAAAGAATGCGCCAAAGATGAGCAGGAACACGATGTCACCCAGGTGCAGACACAGCACCAGCAGCCCAATGAGGAACACCCCCGTGACGATGCGGATCAGCGTTTTTTTCATCACAGACCTCCGAAGCGGCGCCCCCGGCGGGCGAACTCCCGGAGGGCCTTGATATATTCGTCCCGGGTGAAATCAGGCCAATAGATGGGCGTGAAGTACAGCTCCGCGTAAGCCGCCTGCCACAGGAGAAAGTTGCTGAGCCGCTCCTCGCCGCTGGTGCGAATCATCAGATCCAGCTCCGGCTGGCCGGCGGAATAGAGCTCGTTTTCAAAGGCTTCGTCCCCCGGGTACGCCCCGGACGCCACGGCCTTCTCGGCGCAGCGGCGCACGGCCCGCAGTATCTCCGCCCGGCTGCCGTAGTTGAGGGCGATGTTGAGGCGCAGGCCGGTGTTCGCCCGGGTCTTGTCCTCCGCCCGAAGCAGGGCCGCCCTCACCTTCTCCGGGAAGGGGTCCTTCTCGCCGAAGATGGTGATGCGCACGTTGTTCTCATGGAGCTCGTCGATCTCGCTGTTGAAGTATTCGATGAGCAGGGAAAAGAGCACGCTCTTTTCCTCCTCCGGCCGCCGCCAGTTCTCCGTGGAGAAGGCGTAGAGGGTCAGGGCCTGGATGCCCGCGTCCGAGGAAAAGCGGATGATCTCCCGAAGCCGCTCCGTGCCCGCTCTATGCCCGAAGCTCCGGGGCAGCCCCCGCTTCTGGGCCCAGCGGCCGTTGCCGTCCATGACGATGGCCACGTGCCGGGGCAGAGTCTCCGGGTCGAGGCCCATGCTGTTGAGTTGTTCCGCGGTAAGTTTGGCCATGCCGCCTCCCTTTCATAAAGAGGATGCAAAGCGAAAACCGCCTTGCATCGCTTTCGTTCTATGCTTTGAAGTTGGACCAGGTGAGGCGGCAGACGCCCTCCTGCTCCACCTGACGCACCACCCGACGCTGTCCGGCGGGCCGTTCCTTCCGGGGCTTCGCTTCACAAAGCTCCACCTGAACGCCCTCCGCCTTGAGCCGGGCCAGGGCCTCGTCCAAAGGCCAGCAAAGCACGTTGGTCAAACGGACATGATCTCCTTTTCCTTGGCCTGGGCGATGGTGTCGATCTCCTTCACCTTCTCGTCGGTGAGCTTCTGCACCTTCTCCTCCAGCTTCTTCTGGTCGTCCTCGGTGAGGAGGTTGTCCTTCTTCTGCTTCTTGATGTCCTCCATGGCATCCCGCCGGATGGAGCGGACGGCCACCTTGCTCTCCTCCGCCTTCTTGCGGATGACCTTGGCGAGCTCCTTGCGGCGCTCCTGGGTGAGCTCAGGGAAGATGAGGCGGATGACCTTGCCGTCGTTGGCGGGGTTGATGCCCAGATCGGACTTCTGGATGGCCTTCTCCACGGCGGGGATCATCTTGCTGTCCCACAGGGCGATGATGAGCATCCGGGGCTCGGGCACGGAGATGTTGCCCACCTGGTTGATGGGCGTGGGCGTGCCGTAATAGTCGACCATGATGCGGTCCAGCGCCTGGGGGTTGGCCCGGCCGGCCCGAAGGGAGTTGTACTCCTGCTTCATGACGCTGATGGTCTTGTTCATTTTATCGGTGGCAATATCTAAAATATCCGGCATGGCTGTGTTCCCCTTTCCGTTTTAACTGATATATTTTACAATAGGCCGGCGGTGAATTCAAGAGGTTTATGATCTACTGTCGATCAATGTGCCAACATTTTCACATTCCACCGCCTCTTCGAGCCGGTCCAGGGCGAAGCAGAGGATGGGCAGCTCCTGCTCCCGGCAGAGGGTGATGGCGGTCAGGTCCGTGGCCTTCAGATTGTCCTGGATGACCTTCTCATAGGAAAGATGGCTGTAGCGGACGGCGTTGGGGTCCTTCTTGGGGTCGGCGGAATAGATGGCGTCCACGTTCTTAGCAAGGAGCAGGGCGTCCGCGCTGATCTCCGCCGCGCGCAGGGCCGCCGCCGTGTCCGTGGAGAAGAAGGGGCAGCCGGAGCCGCAGGCGAAGATGACGATGACCTTTTGGCTCAGGAGCTCCTTGGCCTTGCGGCTGGAGAAGCTGTCGCAGAACCGGTCCATGTCCACGGCGGACAGGACGGCGGCCTTCTTCCCCAGGCCCTCGAAGGCGTCTTGGAGCGCCAGGGCGTTGATGGCGGTGGCCAGCATACCCATGTGGTCCCGCCGGTTGCGATCGTGCTGGCCGGCGTCCCGACCCCGGATGATGTTGCCGCCGCCTACGACCACGCCCACCTCGATGCCCTTCTCGGCCAGGGCCGCGATGCTCCGGGCGGTCTTCTCCACCTTCTCAAAGCCGATGGGGCCGTTGTCGCCCATCAGCGCCTCGCCGCTGATCTTCAGCAGGATCCGCTTGTACATATTCTCATCCTCCCCCATTGTATTTTCCACAGTATACCACGCCCCCGCGAAAAAGGAAAGGCCCTGTCCAAAAAGAAGGAGCCGCCAGGCGGCCCCTATGCAGCATCGATTCTTCCGCGGGTTCACGCCTCGGCGATCCCGGCTTCCAGCATCTGGCGAACGATCCGCTCCACGGATCTCGTGGCGGTCTGCTCGTCGACCTCATACTCGTCCAGGAGTTTTAGGACGATTTCTTCCTTAGGAATACCATTTAAATAATTCTCTGCTATGATTTTTCCCGTTTCATTAAGTTTCATCAACACCCGCTGAGCATCCGTCGATTCACCGACCGAAACGGCTACATACTCGCCTTCGAGATTAACAAACATCCAATTTGCTTTGCTTTTCATGCGTTTCTCTCCATTTTTTGATCCTGATATGCCAAAAGCATCTGCTCCTTCAACTCGTCCACTCCGATAAGGCTTACATGCTCCGTGCAGCACTCCCCCACTCTCTCACATTTTTCCAGGAGGACACATCTTGGCGCCAAGGCGCATTCGGTACATTCCGGGTAAAAGGCCCTCTGTTTTTTCCAGGCATCGATCTTCTCTTGATCCCGATCGCTCGCGTAGATATTCCCGATCATTTCCTCGTCAGCAAAATGCTCGCATTTGCAGATCCGTCCGTCGGGCATGAGGACTTCGTAAACGTCCACGTCAGCCATGCAGTGATTGGAGCGGGCCTTGCGTTCCAGCTTTCCGAGGGAACGGATGCCATACCCGCTTTTTTTCCGCCGGAGCCGGATGATCGTTTCCGCCAGTTCCCTCTCAGTGGCGAAATGATGGATCCTGCCCTTGATCTCCTGCAAAGGTGTTATATTGACGTAGAAACCCTGTTTTCCCGCATATCGTTCCGCCAGCTCATCGATCAGGACGTTCAGATCATCCGCATTCGCTTCGTCCACGTTCAGGCGAGCACAAACCATCAGCCCCGCATCCAGGGCATGCTCTATGTTGGAAAGCACCCGTTCATATGCGGTTTCATCCCGCTCGATATACGCCTTGGTGCGCTGATATACCTCCTTTGTTCCGTCGATGGCGATAAGGGCCCCCGTCACATGCCAATCCCGCATGGCCCTCTCGGTCAGCTCGGGGGTCAGATAATACCCGTTGGTCGTCACGGAGGAAACGAAGGAAATACCCGCTTTGCTCAACGCATCGCAGATGATGTCCATGGCCTCAGGATTGCATAGGGGCTCGCCTCCGAACCAGTGGATCTTGACCTGTTCCCCTCCGGATACGCGGGCGATGTACGCCCCCACATCGCGAGCCGTCTGCTTCGACATGGTGATGCGCTTGCAGCCCGCTTCATAGCAATAGAAGCAGCGGGCATTGCAATCCGTAGTCGTCAAGATGGTGAATCCGGTGACATGCCGGCTATTGGGCTGCACGGCGCAGGCCAGCGCCCGCAATTTTCGAAGGGCCTTCATCTCGTCATGCTCTTTGGGCACGAGGAACCACGCCTCGACCAAAGCTTGCTCCTGGTCCGACAAGGATCTTCCCTTCTCCAACAGCAACAAGGTGCCCATCATGGTATGGAAAAAGAGGGTCCCGTCCTCGCATTCGGCCCGGACACAATGCTTCGTCAGGCGGTACTCCGTCCCTTTCTCATATCTTTGCCTGCCAAAAAGGGCGCTGGCAAGGCTGACGGCAGGATAGATCTCTTTCAAGCTGTTGCCCCTTTCCTCCTCCTTGCAAGATTCGAAAATGGCGGGCGGAAACCCCGCCCGCCTGTGCCGTCGTCCCGTTATAGTGACACGCCCTGAGTCGCGCTGCTGGAGGAATCGAGAGTCGTACAAGACGCACAGATCACATCCGGATCATCGATCACGACGACTTCCACCTCGGGCTCAACAAATTCTTTTTTCATGTTTCTTCTCCTTTCTTGTTTTCATAAGTTCCATTGACCCTGCAAACGGGCAACTGGTTTTAGTGAAAATACGTGTAGGCCACCAGATAATAATTATACAGCGCCTTGGCCAAGGCTGCCGGGATAGCGTCTTGATCCTGTGAAAGGTTCACATAGGCCATGGCCGATCCGGTGAATGTCCGGCTGGTCCCGTCCGTCTTGTTCTTGATCGTCACAGTGAACTCATCGCCCAGCTCCTTGGCAGCGATCCCGCGGATGGAGAGAACGATGTAGCTGTCCTCCGTCGCGATCCTGACGTTTGTGTACGCAGCATCACCTTTCTTGACGCTATACTCGAAACTATCCTTGGTATACCCGTCCGCAGCCACGAACCGGAAGTTGAGAACGGTTTTCGAAACCAGGTTCAGGTTCACGATGGTCTCCGTCAGGCCTGTACAGGTCGTTTGGGTGGCAACCGGCATAAGCGAAGAAGGTATATCTTCCATGCCGGAGGTGCTGTTATGGGCCGCATTCGCCAAATTGTCCTGCTCATACGTAAAGTACTTTTGAGACTCGGCGCCATACTCCAACACATACTGGCACAGGGCCTGAAGGGTCTCGTCATACTCCCCTTCGAGGACCGTGTTGCAGTAGCTCTGGATAGAGCAATCCGCTTCCTTCAATACCGCGTCATTGCGAGACAGCTTCAGATGAATCGTATGGGTCATTTCCTTGGCTGCGAAGGCCTTGGCTGGGAAGGTATAGTACGCGCCATCCTCGGTCTTAGGGAATTGATCCAACGTCTTGTTGATAAGATCAGCTTTGCTGGTGTTGTCCGTCACGACCACCGTATACTCATCGGCCGTCGTGCCCTCAGGCAAGGCCGTACCGATGAGGAACCCGATGCTGATCTCATCCTGCAGGCGGAGGTTATACTGCACGTCGAGCTTCGTGATCGTCTTCGTGTCGTAATGTGCTTTCCCGTCCGGGCTGTTCTGAGCTGTCACGGTAGCGGTATACGTCGTCGTACCGTTGACGATCACCGGCCCGGTCACGGTGGCATCGACCGTCTTCGTATGGGCAGAGTCCTTGGTGCAGGTGAACGTGGCCGTGGCGGTGTAACCGTCCTCGTCGTTGCCGGTCCAGGTCCAGGTGGGCTCTTCGGGCCAACTGTGGTTATCCGCCAGATCGACCTGGATCGTCACGTAGGCGTCGGGCATGGAGAAGGTGCCGTCGGCGTTGATCGTAACCGACACGTTTGGATTGTGCGTTTGGTATGCGCCAGTGATGGCCGCCGTCTTACAGTCGTTGGGGTTGTCCGCCACGTAGACGGTCATCAATACAGGCGCGCCATCCGCATTGATCAAAGCACCTTGCGCGTCATTCTGGCGGATCACCACCGCAGCGGTATCGATCCCATGACCTTCCGCATCCACCACAGCAATCACGTTGCCCTCGCCATCCACCACCGTGATGGTGTGGTTCCGGGCGATGTAGAACTTTCCGCCGAAGGGCTGCCAGAACCACGCCGTGCTCGTATTATTCCCCTGAGGCCGGAAGTAGAAGGTCGCGTCGCTCTCATGGTCCTTGTCCACGATGTAATTGTTCCCATTGGGGCCGTCGTACCACTCCTCCGTCGTCGTATCTTGCCAATACATCACGTGGCTCGTACCATGGGTGGCGAAGGTGGCGGCTCTGGCAACCTTCAAGTGATTCGTGGCGGTGAACGACACGGAAGCCATGTATTCGGTGATGGTGTGCCCGCTATCGTCTACCGCCTTCGTATTCAGGCTCAGCGGGATAGCCTCATCAAACGTCCAGCCCTCTGTGGCCGAGGTGCCCCAGAAGATATAGTAGGCCCAGTACCTGGCTTTCAGGGTGACGTTGCCCTCGATGGGATTGGCAAAGTTGAACGGCTCCGTGGCGTCCTCCAAATACCATCCCATAAAGGTGAAGGTGCCGGGTTTGCTGTTGCTGCCATAGCTCGTGATGATCGGGGCGGCGGGGGCGGTGACGCAGTCGCCCTTGAGCACCGCGACCATCTTGCTGACGCTGGTGGTTTCACCGGGGAAGATGCCGCCATCCGGATCGAAGGTGACCGTGTGCACCAGCTTGAAGTTGGCCACAAGATCCCGAGGCCCGGTGACGGTGAAGGTGTAGGGGTTGTCGGTGCTGACCTCTTCGCCGTCCTCCATCCAGTTCACGAAGCGATAGCCCTCCTCGGCCGTGGCGGTCAGAGTGACGGATTCGCCGCATTCATAGGTCCCCGCGCCGGTGACAGAGCCGCCCTCCACGGGGTAGCAGGTAGCGGTGATTTCGCAGGAATTGAGTTCCCACTGGGCGTAGAGGGTGAGGGGCTCGGTCAGGGTGACGGAAGCGCCGTCAGCGTAGGGGGTGCCGGGATTCTCTGTCGTGGGGTTCTGCACGGTGTTCCAGCCGGTGAAGGTGTGGCCCTCCCAGGTAAAGGGGTTGGCCATGATGGGGGTGGGCCAATTCGCGGGGACATACTGGTCGTTTGCATCCCCTGCCGGCCCGTTGGGCTGCAGGGTGAGAAACACCGGGTCCAGGATCAGCGTCACAGTCACGGGGCCGTTGCCCAGGGAACCGCTAGTATCAAAACTGCTAAGCCCACTAGATTTAATTTCGGTCAAGGTTTTAGAACCGCCCTCATCAGTCCATGCGATGGAGCCGGAATAGCTTCCCTGCGCCTCCAGGTCCACGCCCAGATGCCAGCCCACGGGCACCTTGCCGCGGCCTTTGGTCAGGGGGACGGCCCAAGCGTTCGGATCATTTCCAAATCTGGGGTCAGCAGACAGACTGTTCTGTTTGGTCCACAGGCTGCAGCTGACCTTGGAGGGGTCGCCCTGGACGACTACCGTGACATCGTTCCATTCGGTGATCTGGTTGTCGAGGTCCACCTCGAAAACAGCCGTCAAACTATAGTCCTCGTCGGGCATTGGGAAGGTATAGGTGGCCTCGTCGAAGAGCGAATCGTCATCTGCATCCTGCCACGCCGTGAATCGATAGCCCGGGGCGGGCACGGCCCGCAGGGTGACTTCCTTTAAGCCCGCATAGACCCCCGTTCCCACGGCCGCGCCGCCCTCCGCGGGGCTGCAGGTGGCCGTGAGGGAGTGATATTCTGAGAATATCGCCTCTATATACGTATCTTTGGTGATCGTAAAGGTGTAAGAGGGATCTGTCACTTCATCAATGTCACCAGTCCAATTAACGAAAACACAGCCCTCCGCCGGGGTGGCGGTGATGGTGACCTCCGTGCCCCAAGGGTATTCGCCCGCGCCGGTGACCGTGCCCTGACCCTCGTTGTAGTCTAAAGTGAGCGTGCAGGTGACACGGGTCACCGTCCAGAGGGCGGTTTCCGTGTCCTTCGTGACCTGATAGCCCGTCGACGGCACCCAGGCGGACGGGTCGAAATCGAACCTGCCGCCGGTGATGGTGCAGGTGCCGCGAACGGTGACGGCGCCAGCGCCGTTGCGAAGCGTGCCGGTGGTGCCGGTGATGGTCAGGGCATTTCCTTCCTCCACGACGATGCCGAAGTTTCCCTGCAGGGTGAGGTCATATTTATCAAGGTCCAGGGTGATCGACCTCGAGGAGCCGTCCAATGCACCGACCTCAAAGCCATAGGTCGTTTGAGACGCCAACAGGGTGATCGTGCTGCCGTCCGGTGCAGTAACGACGGCATCCTCCACATTCGCAAAATACCGGTCGCTGCCGAGACGAACGGTGGGCGGCACGGAAGAATAGACGGCCGTGTAGGTGGCGTCACCGGTGACGGGCACGACCTCCGGGGTCCAGCCGGAGAAGGTGTATACGTGTTCCGCGTCGGAGGCCTTGGTCGGGGGATCGTCCGTATAGAGGGGGGTCTCACCGGACACGAGATGATCCTTCTTCAGCTCGGTGCCGTCTTCATCTTTCCAGGTGATCGTGTAGGTCTGTTCCACGGTGACAGCTGCCCCGTCAAACAGAATCTTGTACTGGCCCGCGCCGACGTCGATGTTATTTCCGTTACTATCGCCGTACCAGCTGAGCTTGCCATACTCAGAGCACTGGAGCACCTTGAACGCCGTATCGGTGTCAAAGGCCCTGTACAGGCTATAGCTGCCGTCCTGGACACTCTGCAACTCGATCGCGCCGGTCTTCTTCCAGTCGATGTCGCTGCCGATATAGTAATACTTGCCGTCCGTAAGGGTCGTGGCTCTCAGGAATTTGGTGCTGGAATCGCCATCGATGACATCCCGGAAGTAAACGGTATACTCCCCCGCCTCCCCGGGGCGGAGGTTGCGGTTCGTGTCATCGGAGAAGGGGCCATCGTCACCGGCATAATAGGATTCTGTCTTGAGGGCCCCGTTCTCGACATAGACCGCCTTGAACTCGTCCTCAGCCGTCAACGTCAGGGTGAGCGAGCACACGTTGTCCAAGTTCGGAATGAGCTGATAGTCCGCCGTCGGCGCCCACGTATTGAACGTGCCGGCCAAATACCAGCCGTCCGCAAGCTCGTTCTCATCGCGATTGGATATGGGCTCCTCCTCGGAGATCCGCAGCGGCGGCGTCTGCCCCTCCTTCTCCAGACGGACCTTGATGCGGACGTTCTTGTCCACCACGGCGAAGTCGCCCTCGGCGGGCAGATAGCCCTTGGCCGTGGCGATGTAATGATAGTCGCCGGCCGGGAGCTTGAGGCCGCTCTTATACTTCGTGCCCTGGGCGTCGGCATAGTTGCCGTCGTCCCGACGGTCATAGACGTACACCTTGGCCTTGGCCTTGGAGGGCGATACCCGGATGGAGACCTTGTAGGTCTTGACCTTGGCAGGGTTTTTGCCGCCGGATTCGACCAGCGGGACATCATGGCCGCCCTCCTCCGCCGCCCAGACAATGGACGGAGCAAAGAGGGAGAACAGCATGGACAATGCCATCACCAAAGACAGAAGTCGCTTCGCGCGCATGAGAACCTCCTACAAGTTGTTTAGTCTGCCGGCTTCCACCCCAACGGCCAGGTCTGCTCACGGGGGAGCCCGCCCGCCGCCAAAAGGGCATACGGGCAGAATACACCTTATACCTATCCATTTTTCAGTATAGCACCTATGTCCATAATTTGTCTACTGGATATATGATAAAAATATATTAAAAAAGCACCTCCTGTCGAAGGTGCCTGACTTACAGCGGATCAGGAACGGCGGCGGTCGCAGCCGGGGCAGGACGCGCAGCCGCAGGCGCAGCCCCTGCCTTTGCGGCGGTCGCGGACGAGCTTCACCAGGGCCAGCAGGACGGCGGCGGCGACGAGGGCGCCTAAAAGATAATCGAGCCACATGTCAGGCCACCCCCAGCAGCAGGCCGATACCATGCAGGAGCAGGGCCACCAGCCAGGCAAGGACGCACTGCCAGAGGACCACCGCCGCGGCCCACCTGCCCCCCAGCTCCCGGCGGATGGCCGCCACGGAGGCCACGCAGGGGGTGTAGAGCAGGCAGAAGACCAGGAGGCACCCGGCGGAGAGGGGCGTGAGGGCCGCGGCCACGTTACCGCCGAAGAGGATGCCCAGGGTGGAGACCACGCTCTCCTTGGCCAGGAACCCAGTGATGAAGGAGGTGCAGATGCGCCAGTCCCCCAGGCCCAGGGGCCTAAACAGGGGCGCGAGCAGACCCGCCAGCAGGGCGAGGATGCTGCCATGGGAATCGGCCACGGGGTTCAGGCGGAGGTCGAAGCTCTGGAGGAACCAGACCACCACCGTGGCGACGAGGATCACGGTGAAGGCCCGCTGCAAAAAGTCCTTGGCCTTCTCCCACAAAAGGCGGATCACGTTCTTGGGGCTGGGGAGCCGGTAGTTGGGCAGCTCCATGACGAAGGGGGCCGCCTCGCCCTTGAAGAGGGTGCCCTTGTAAAGGTAAGCGATGAGGACCGCCATGAGCACGCCCAACAGGTACAGGCCCGTCATGATGAAGCCGCCCTTGCCGGGGAAGAAGGCGCTGACGAAGAAGGCGTAGATAGGGAGCTTGGCGGTGCAGCTCATGAAGGGGGTCAACAGGATGGTCATCTTCCGATCCCGCTCGCTGGGCAGGGTGCGGGTGGCCATGACCGCGGGGACCGTGCAGCCGAAGCCCACCAGCAGGGGCACGATGCTGCGGCCTGAGAGGCCGATGCGCCGGAGGAGCTTGTCCATGAAGAAGGCCACCCGGGCGATGTAGCCGCTGTCCTCCATGAGGGAGAGGAAGAAGAAGAGGGTGACGATGATGGGCAAAAAGCTCAGCACGCTCCCCACCCCCTCGAAGATGCCTTTGACGATGAGGCTGTGGATGGTGGGGCTGACGCCGGCGGAGGTGAGCGCACCATCCACCAGGGCCTTGAGGGCGTCGATGCCCGCCGCCAGCAGGTCCTGGAGGAAGGCGCCGATGACGTTGAAGGTGAGGTAGAACACGGCGGCCATGATGCCGACGAAGCAGGGGATGGCGGTGTACTTGCCGGTCAGCACCCGGTCGATGCGCTCGGACCGCGCCCGCTCCCTGCTCTCCTTGGGGCGGATGACCGTGGCCTCGCAGACCTTCTCGATGAAGTCGAACCGCATATCGGCCATGGCGGCGCTGCGGTCCATGCCGCACTCGTTCTCCATCTGGACGATGATGTGCTCCAGCATCTCCCGCTCGTTCTCGTCCAGGGCCAGCTTGTCCAGGACCAGATGGTCCCCCTCCACCGCCTTGCTGGCGGCGAAGCGCACCGGGAGCCCCGCCCGCTCGGCGTGGTCCTCAATGAGGTGGATGACGCCGTGAAGGCAGCGGTGGACGGCGCCGTTGTGGTCCCGCTTGTCGCAGAAATCCTGGCGGGTGGGCCGCTCCTGGTATTGGGCGATGTGCAGGGCGTGCTTCACCAGCTCGTCCACGCCCTGGTTCTTGGCGGCGGCGATGGGCACCACGGGCACGCCCAGGAGCTTCTCCATGCCGTTCACATCCACGGAGCCGCCGTTGGAGGTCATCTCGTCCATCATGTTCAGGGCCACCACCATGGGCATGTGCATCTCCAGGAGCTGGACCGTCAGATAGAGGTTCCGCTCGATGTTGGTGGCGTCCACGATGTTGATGATGGCCGTGGGCTTTTGATCCAGGACGAAGCTGCGGGAGACGATCTCCTCGCTGCTGTAGGGGGACATGGAGTAGATGCTGTCCACGGTGACGCCCGGGAAGTTGCCCACGTGCTGGTTGGCGCCGGTAAGCTGGTTGAACAGGGTGGTCTTCCCCGCGTTCTGGTTGCCGACGAGAGCGAAGGTCAGCGTCGTGCCCTCGGGCAGCGGGTCCCCGTCGCTCTTGCTGTGATACTTGCCGCCCTCCCCAAGACCCGGGTGCTCGCTCTTCTCAATGCGGGAGATGCCGATGTGGGGATTGGAGCGCTGCTCGATGGGCTCGATCTCGATCTGGGCGGCGTCGGCCATGCGCAGCGTCAGCTCGTAGCCGTGGACCTGGAGCTCCATGGGATCGCCCAGGGGGGCCAGCTTCACCACCGTGACCTCGGCCCCGGGGATCATGCCCATGTCCAAAAAGTGCTGCCGCAGGGCCCCTTCCCCGCCTACGGTGCGGATCACGGCGGACTTGCCGACGGAGAGCTTATCTAACGTCATATCCATGCCTCGTCAAGGCCCCGGTTTGCCGGAGCTTATTTCTTGACAAGTATAGCCCTTTTTCGTGAATAATGCAATGATCTCAGCTCATTTTATGCAAAAAGAACGCCCCGGCCTCCCGGGGCAGACTTCCCTTTGTTTCAGCCTTGCGGCAGCTCCATCCGCAGGCCCAGCTTCTCGCATTGCTCCGCGTTCCAGGCGCTCCAGGCAACCAGCAGCTCCTCGACGGTGAATCCATAAAGACCAGCCAGCTTATCTTCATCGACGACATCCCAGTTGTCCAGATACTTTTCTTCCCCGTCTCTCCCTATGAGGTACAGGGCCATGGAATCTGCTTCTGCGTAGGAAAGCTCGTATAGATGATCGGGCAGCCGCTTGTCCGCCTTACGAACGGTCATGTACTGGCCCACGCAGGAATAGGGCCGCTCGTCGTACAGACCCCGGGCGAAAGCGTCGCTCTCGGACAGGCAGGCATTGCGATATTTCACCTGGTCGAAGTCGCTCCATATCTCAGCAAGAGCCTTTAACTGAGGTTGATCGGCATGGCTGAAGTCCATGCTGCGGATCATGCGGTTTTCGCAGATAAACTTGGACACATACTCCGCCACGGTCTCGATATAGAAGTAGTGCCTGGTCTTCTTCTCGGCGCAGTGGATCGTGAGATAGTGCACGTACTCATGGAGCAGGGCGAACTTCGCCGTGTCCCAGCTGTGAAAGAGCTTGATCATGTTGGCGAGGCCGTTGTAGTAGGCGCCCGCATCCTGGGAGATCTCAGCTTTGCCGCAGAAGTCCGTGCGGATCTCCACGGGCGGCACGTCCTCCCAGATGCGGCCGGTCAGGGCCATGCGGGCGTCGGCCATGTCCGCTTCAGCGCATGAGAGAATATCCTCGAGACCCTTGTAGAAGGCCTCCTCCCCCATACTCTCGATGTCCGCCGCGGCCAGATACCAGGCAGAGTTCTCCGTACGGAGCACATATGGGTAGGTGTCCTTCCGCTCGTTGTCGTTCAGGACCACCTTGTATTGACCCACGAGGCGGACCGCGTCATCGTCCGTCGCCTTTTGTCCGCAGGCGCCCAGGCTCAGGAACAGCAAAGCCGCCAGCAGCAGGGAAACAAATTGTTTCATCGTATCACCGTTCTGTCAGGCCATAGGCCGGGCTTTGGCGGTAAAGTTGTCCACGTCGAGGCGAAGGACAGCCACGGCGTCCGTCATGGCGGGGGTGAAGGCAAAATCCCGGCCGGTCTGGGTCTTCATGAGGATAGACAGGGCGGCCATCTTCTCCGCAGAATCGGTGAGGAGCACCGCCCGGCCCTCGCCCATGACGGAGGCGTAGGCTTCGCCGTATTTACAGGGGATGTCGCCGCCGGAGACCTGGGAAACGTTCGTTTCCAGCACGAAGGCCACACGGTCGTTTTGCCGCAGAACGTCCAGCTTCCGACCCTCCCTGGCGCTGTGAAGATACAGTGTCAGAGCTCCGTTTTCCAGGGTGTAGCCATAGTTCAGGGGCACTACGTAGGGGCGGTCGCCGTCGATCATGGCAAGGTGCAGGACCTTCGCTTTGTCCAGGATGGCACGGATCGCTTCGAGATCGGTGATTTGTCTGTCTTTTCTTCTCATACGAATAAAATAGGAGCCGACGCAATACCGCCGGCTCAGAGGTTCTTTCGGTTACGCCTTCATCTGGGACATGACTTCCTCAGCGAAGTTGTCCTCCCGCTTCTGCAGGCCCTCGCCCATCTCGTAGCGGACGAACTTGACCACTTCGGAAGCGTTCTTGGCCTTGAGCATATCCTTCACGGCGATGCCCTGGTCCTTCACGTAGACCTGCTCCAGCAGGCAGACTTCCTTGTAGTACTTGCTC
>CACWJZ010000032.1 GCA_902761365.1 uncultured Eubacteriales bacterium
TGCTCGAACATGGCGTTGAGCACGGGGAAGATCTCGATGTCCCGGTTGTAGTTGACGGCGATCTTGCCGTAGGCCTCCAGGTGGAAGGGGTCCACCATGTTCACGTCGCTAAGGTCCGTGGTGGCGGCCTCGTAGGCCAGGTTCACCGGGTGGTTGAGGGGCAAATTCCAGATGGGGAAGGTCTCGAACTTGGCGTAGCCCGCCTTCACGCCCCGGAGGTTCTCGTGGTACAGCTGGGAGATGCAGGTGGCCATCTTGCCGCTGCCGGGACCGGGGGCCGTGACCACCACCAGGGGGCGGGTGGTCTCCACGTAGTCGTTCTTGCCGCAGCCCTGGTCGCTCATGATGAGCTGGGCGTCGGCGGGGTAGCCGGGGATGGAGTAGTGGTGGTAGCACTTGACGCCCAGGGCCTCCAGCCGGTTGGAGAAGTTGACGGCGGCCCGCTGTCGGGCGTAGCGGGTGATGACCACGCTGCCCACGTACAACCCGAAGTCCCGGAAGATGTCGATGAGCCGCAGCACGTCCTGATCGTAGGTGATCCCCAAATCGCTGCGGACCTTGTTCTTTTCAATGTCCGAGGCGTTGATGACGATGATGATCTCCACCTGGTCGCTGAGGGACCGGAGCATCTGCATCTTGCTGTCGGGCTGGAAGCCGGGCAGGACCCGGAAGGAGTCGATCCGCTGGCGGATGTGTTCGGATTGGAGCCTGACATATTGGTCGTGGTCGAAGCCGATGCGCTGCATGTACCATACCTCCCCAAAATATACAGCACATTATATACGTGTCTGTAGAATATTTCAAGAACTTGTCTTAATTCTCTTCAGGGTGTATACTATATAAACTATTCCAAGCAGGAGGAAGAGCCATGCTGTTTTCTGACATGCCCTATGTTCGGCCGGATGTGGATTTTCTCGGGGAGAAGATCCAGGAGCACGTGGACGCCCTCAATGGCGCCCAGAGCTTTGCCGAAGCGGATCAAGCCTTTGCCGCCCTGGAGAAGGTGTTCTCCGGCGTGGAGACCGCCGTTGCCCTGTGCTTCATCCGCCATTCCGTGAACACGGAGGACGAGTTTTATGCCGCGGAGAAGGAGTTTCTGGACGAGGCCGGACCCCAGCTGCAGGAGCTCCAGCAGGGCGCCCAGCTGGCGCTGTACCACTCTCCCTGGCGGCCGGACTTCGAGCGGAAATACGGCACGCTGCTGTTCAAGAACATGGAGATACAGCTCCGCTCCTTCGACCCGAAGCTGATCCCGGACCTGCAGGAGGAGAACAAGCTCACCACCGCCTACGCCAAGCTAATCGCCTCCGCCCAGATCCCCTTCGAAGGCCAGGTCCTGACCCTGCCTCAGCTGGGCCCCTACAAGGAGAGCCCGGACGCGGATCTGCGCCGCAGGGCATGGCTGGCGCAGGCCGGCTTCTACACGGAGCATCAGCAGGAGCTGGACGACATCTACGACAAGCTCACCGCCCTTCGGACCAAGATGGGCCGGGCCATGGGCTATGAGAACTTCGTGCCCCTGGGGTACGACCGCATGAACCGCAACTGCTATGCGGAGGCGGACGTAAAGAAATTCCGCCAGGCCATCGTCGACTACGTGGTGCCCGTGGCGGACCGGCTCTTCCGGGAGCAGGCCCAGCGCCTGGGCGTGGCCTACCCCCTGAGCTACGCCGACACGGCCCCCATGTTCCTCTCCGGCAACCCCAAGCCCCAGGGCACGGCGGACGACATCCTGGCGGCGGGGAAGAAGTTCTACCACGAGCTGTCCCCCGAGGCCTCGGAGTTCATCGACATCATGTTCAAGAACGAGCTTATGGACGTGCTGAGCCGCAAGGGCAAGGAAGGGGGCGGCTACTGCGCCGGCATCCCCGACTACAAGGTCCCCTTCATCTTCGCCAACTTCAACGGCACCCAGGGGGACGTGGAGGTCCTGACCCACGAGGGCGGCCACGCCTTCGCGGGCTACACCGCCCGGGACATCTTCCCCATGGAGCTCCAGAGCCCCACCCTGGAGAGCTGCGAGATCCACTCCATGAGCATGGAATTCTTCGCCTGGCCCTGGGCGGAGGACTTCTTCGGCGACCAGGCGGACAAGTACCGCTATTCCCATCTGACCGGCGCCCTCACCTTCCTCCCCTACGGCACCATGGTGGACCACTTCCAGCATATCGTCTACGAGCAGCCGGATCTGACGCCCGAGCAGCGCCACGAGAAGTGGGCGGAGCTGACGGCCATCTACATGCCCTGGATCAAATTGGGCGACATGCCTTTCTGGGGCGAGGGGAAGGCCTGGCAGCGCCAGAGCCACATCTATGAAGCGCCCTTCTATTACATCGACTACTGCCTGGCTCAGTCCGTGGCGCTCCAGTTCTGGGCGCTCATGCAGGCGGATAGGGAGGACGCCTGGAAACGGTATTACGACCTGGTGAAGCTGGCCGGCACCCGTACCTACCGGGAGCTGGTCACCTCCGCGGGCCTCAACGATCCCTTCGAGCCCGAGGGTTTGAAGGCGGCCTGCGAGGCGGCGGCCAAATGGCTGGACGGCTGCGACATGACCAAGATCAAATAAGGAGGACCCCATGCGCGCCTACGAACGATTCATCACCTACGCTAAGATCCACACCGCCAGCAGCGAGGACTTCGTCAAAAATCCATCCACCGAGCGCCAGTTCGACCTCGCTCGGCTGCTGGTCAAGGAGCTTTTGGACCTGGGCGTCGCCGACGCCCGGGTGGACGAGAAGTGCTACGTCTATGGCTCCCTGCCCGCCACCCCCGGCTATGAGGACAAGCCCAGGCTGGGCTTCATCGCCCACATGGACACGATACCCGACTTCTCCGGCGAGAACGTGAAGCCCACCCTGGTCTATGACTACGACGGCGGCGATCTGCCCTTGGGCGACTCCGGGCGGGTCCTGTCCCCCCAAAACTTTCCCAGCCTCCTGGAACTGAAGGGCAAGACCCTCATCACCACCGACGGCACCACGGTCCTGGGCGGCGACGACAAGGCGGGCGTGGCGGAGATCATGACCCTGGTGGAGATCCTGCAGCAGGGCAAGATCCCTCACGGCTTCATCGGCGTGGCCTTCACCCCCGATGAGGAGATCGGCCACGGCCCCGACGGCTTCGACGTGAAGGGCTTCGGCTGCGACTTCGGCTACACCCTGGACGGGGGCAAGGCGGGGGAGATCGAGTTTGAAAACTTCAACGCCTGCGCGGCCAAAGTCACCATCCACGGCCGGAACGTGCACCCCGGCGCCGCCAAGAACGTCATGATCAATGCTCTCCAGGTGGCCATGGAGTTCAACGGCCTCCTGCCCGGGGCGGAGCGGCCCGAGCGCACGGACCGGTACGAGGGTTTCTTCCATCTGACCGACATGAGCGGCAGCGTGGAGAAGGCCACCCTGTCCTACATCGTCCGGGATCACAGCGCCCCACGGTTCGAGAGCCGCAAGGCCACCCTGCAGCAGGCGGCGGCCTTCCTCAACGAGAAGTACGGCGAGGGCACCTGCGAGCTCGTCGTTCGCGACCAGTACCGGAACATGGTGGAGAAGATCCGGCCCGACAACTACCACCTGATCGAGAACGCCGTGGCCGCCTGTGAGGCGGTGGGCGTCAAGCCCCTCATCCAGCCCATCCGCGGCGGCACCGACGGCGCCACCCTGTCCTTCATGGGCCTGCCCTGCCCCAACCTGGGCACCGGCGGCTACGCCTGCCACGGCCCCTTCGAGCACGTCTGCGTGGAGGAGATGGACCAGTGCGTGGACATCGCTCTGCACCTGGTCCAGGCCTACGCCCGCTGATCTTATCACACAATATTCCGTACAGAAGCCTCCCCCGTGCCGCAAGGCGTGGGGGAGATTTTCGTGCAGAGGTTTTTTACGCCTTTTCCTTTACCTTGCAATTACCCGCTGTGCGATGTATACTTATTCCGATATATTGTAAGCAAATCCAAGCTGTCACATCAGAAGGAGGTTTTCACCATGAAGAAGTCCGCTTTCATCCTATTCGCACTGGCTCTGCTCCTTTGCCTATGCCCTGCCTTCGCATCTTCAAATGAGGATGAAAGCGCGCGGCCAGTGGACAATAATCCCCCGAAGGTCACGGGGATCACGCTCAGTGCCGCAACTGTGACCGCACCGGGTACGATCACTGTTACTGTGACAGCGACGGACGACATTACCGGTTTGGCTTATGGAATTGTCTGGTTTCGCAATGCTGAGGCCAATACATCTTTATCCGCTAGTTTAAAAGTAAACGGCGATGGAAAAATGACCGGCACGATAGAAATTGGGCCATATACACGTGCTGGAGTATATATTATAGAAAATTTGGAATTGGATGATAATGCTGATAACTATGTGATCTATTACGGAAAGGGATCGGAATCTTATTCTGGAGAAGAAATCAAGCTTCCGGATGTGTTAGCAGGATTATCGTTTACCGTTGTCCAGGACTCATCCTCCACTAGCATCACTATCAAGACCCAGCCCAAGAGCGCCAAGGTAAAGAGCGGGTCCAAGGCCAAGTTCACCGTGAAGGTGAAGGAGAAGGACGTGACCTACCAGTGGTATAGCCTGGTCCCAGGCGCCGAGGACTGGACGGCCATGGCTGGCGAGACCAAGGCCACGCTGAACGTGGTGGGGACCAAAGCGAACAACGGCACTATGTACCGCTGCCGGATTAGGAATAAAGAGGGTAGAGAAGTCTATTCGAACGTTGCATTTCTGACCGTGACGCTGCAAAAGCCCGTCATCAAAACCCAGCCCAAGAGCCTGGCGGTGGTGAGCGGGAAGAAGGCCAAGTTCGCGGTGAAGGCTTCCGGACCCAAGCTGACCTACACCTGGTACAGCCGTCCCAATGCGGAGGGCGAATGGACCGCCATAGCGGGCCAGACCAAGAGCAGCCTGAGCGCCGTGGCGTCCAAGGCCAACGACGGCAGCCAGTACTACTGCCACATCCAGAACGCCGACGGCGAGGTGGATTCCGCCATCGTCACCCTGACGGTGACGCCCCAGCCGCCCACCATCAAGACCCAGCCCAAGGACGCCAAGGTGAAGATCGGCGGCAAGGCCAAATTCAAGGTGAAGGCCACCGGCAAAAACGTGACCTACCAGTGGTACTATCGGACCTCCGAGACCGGTGAGTGGATCCTGCTGGAGGGCGCCACCAAGGATAAATACGAGGTCAAGGTCACGGCGGAAATGATCGGCTGGCAGTTCCGCTGCCTGGCGAAGAACGCCGACGGCCAGGTCTACTCCAAGCCCGCTACCTTGCTCAAGAAGTAAAGCATTCATACGACCATACCGAGCCGCCGCCCCCTCGGCGGCTCGGTTCATATGTGCGGGCGACTCATGAATCGCGCCAACATGCTCGGCCTATTCTTGTGTGCCAACACGGGCATATAACCGCGCGGGCTCGCTTTCTGCCGTAGGGGCGGTTCACGAACCGCCCGCCCCGTTGGCTTTCCAGAGGGCGCCTGCTTCCTTTCGCGTTTTTTCTTGACAGGAGGGCGGGGGAATGGTATGAATACATCAAGGAAGATCGGAGCTGTTTTTGCCTGTGATCCACCCCTTTTGAAAGGAGAAGCCCCATGAAGAATTGGAAACCTCTGCTGGCCAGCCTGATAATCTGCATCGTGATGATCCTGGTCGATCGATTCATCTTTGCCCATCCCGTCATCAAGGTGTTGGCCATGGCGGCCATGGTCCTGTTCGCCGCGGGGCTGCTGCGGCTGCTGCTGAGCTGCCTCCAGCCCAAGGAGCGCATGGCCATGACCATGGTCTCCCTCCTTTCCAGCCTCCTGCGCTACGTGGCGGCCCTGGTGATCCTCTGCTGGGGCCTGTCCATCCTGGGGGTGAACGTGAACGCCATCGTGGCCAGCGTGGGGATCGTCGCCCTGATCGTGGGCTTCGGCGCGGAGAGCCTGGTAGCCGACGTGGTCACGGGCATCTTCCTGATCTTTGAGAACCAGTACAACGTGGGGGACATCGTGGAGGTCAACGGCTTCCGCGGCACGGTGAAGGAGATCGGCATCCGCACCACCTCCATCATGGACACCGGCGACAACATCAAGATCATCAACAACTCCGAGATGAAGAACATCCTGAACCGCTCCGACAACGTGTCCCGGGCGGTCAGCGACATCGCCATCCCCTACGAGACGGACCTGGAGGCTCTGGAAGAGAAGCTCCCCGGCCTGCTGGAGGACATCCATCAGAAGCGCGGCGACGTGATGCTGGCGGTTCCACGATATCTGGGGGTCCAGCAGCTGGCGGAGTCCTCCGTCGTCCTGCGGTTCGTGGTGGAGGTGGCGGAGAAGGACATCTATTCCGGCGCCCGCCTGCTGAACCGGGACCTGTGGCTGGGCTTCCGCCAGTTGGGCGTGGAGTGCCCCTTCCCCCAGGTGGACGTGCACAGCAAGTAAGCCCCCATGCGCAGGCTACAGGACGACAAAGAGTTTGGTATCCCGCCGGAGGAGTTCGTGCCGCCGGCGCCGCAGGCTGCACCGCCGCCAACTGAATTCGGCGGTGGCGGGGCAGATGCGCCCATACAGGAAAAGAAAAACAGAAGAAGGATACTTCACTGGATGACGGCGGCGGTGACGGCGGGGCTGGTCACCACCGTGGCCCTGTTCGGCGACGTGACGGAGACGGTGGTGGAAGTCGTGGCGCCGCAGACCCTCGCGCCCATCGTCGCAACGGCTACACCTACGCCAACACCCACGCCTACTCCTACGCCGACGCCCACGCCGACGCCGACACCCACGCCTACGCCCACACCCACGCCGACCCCCACACCGACGCCTACGCCTACCCCGACACCTACACCAACGCCCACGCCGACACCGACCCCCACGCCGACCCCGACGCCTACCCCCACGCCGACCCCGACGCCTACACCGACGCCTACGCCAACGCCTACGCCAACCCCGACGCCGACGCCCACACCTACGCCGACGCCGACCCCCACGCCGACTCCGACGCCGACGCCTACTCCTACGCCCACACCGACCCCAACGCCCGCCCCCACGCCGACTCCGACGCCGACGCCTACTCCTACGCCCACACCTACCCCGACGCCCGCACCCAGTCCTGACGTGGAGCCCATCTTCTATCGGACTTCCGAGATCTACCACGGCCAGGTGACCCTGGTGGCGCAGGAGCGGATGGACGCTGTCACGGTCCGCATATGGGATCGGGGCTTGGATGAGGCTATCTGGGAGCATGCTCTCACCGCGGAGGAGATCGCCCAGGGCTGGTATGCGTTCCATGATATAGACCTGTCCCAAACCGAGTATGGCCGGAAGCATTTCGACCAGCTGATGGAGGGCTACTGGCCCGATCCCGTCCTGGAGGTCATCTGCACCGTCCGCACCGATGCCGGCGCAGAGCCCCTCACGAAGCAGGCCGAGGTCACGGACGAGCTGTCCATCAGCGCCCGGTACGATCTGAAGGACCCCGCGGAGGACTTTTTCCACTACTTCCTGGAGAAGACCACCTATCCCGACTGCTTCGTGATCCGTACCGACCCGACGCCCTACGGGAACATTCGCATCGTCTATGGCGAGCCCGTCGATCCATCTCCCGGCGACGTGGCCGTGACCCTCGTCGTGAACGGCCAGCCCATTTCCGCCAACGCCTGCCGGCTGGAGGTCGTTCCCGAGACCTATGACGGGCAGACCCTGTACACCTACGCCTTCGTCATGCCCCGGCCCGCCTCCTGCCCGGAGCACGGCACGATCGAGGTGCGCATCGTCCAGCAGCTCCTGCACAGCACCGGCACCCTCACCCGGACGTTCACTATCGAGTATTAAGCCGAAACCTCAAAAGGAACAGACGGTTTGTCCGTTCCTTTTTTGTCGTCCGCCGGTTCCCGGGCATATGAGGGGGCGACCGGTCATAGGTTGTACCATGATTACCGGGAGGTGCAACATGCCGATCATCGTGCTGACAAAAAAGAATCTGCTCATCGCCCTTCTATGCGTGGCGCTGCTGGCAGGCGGCCTGTTTCTGTGGCTGCGGTTCCGCGACAGGCCGATCCAAAGCCGCGGCGAGACCGCCCAGGCCATGGCCCAGGTGGAGAACTATGAGCTGAACGTGCTGCCCATGAAGAGCCGGGAGCTGCCCGTGTACGGCGTGGGCCGGGGGGACAACCGGATCGCCCTCACCATCGACGCCGCCTGGGACGCGGACAAGACGCCCTTCATCTTGGACACCCTGGACAAATACAGCGTGAAGGCTACCTTTTTCCTCTGCGGCGTGTGGGTCAAGCAGTACCCGGACTTCGTCAAGGAGATCGCCAAACGCGGCCACGAGATCGGCAACCACAGCCTGACCCATCCCCACATGAGCCGCATGGACGCCATCGGCATCCAGAAGGAGCTCAGGGATCTGGACGACATGCTAGAGGAGCTGACAGGCAAGCGCAGCACCCTCTTTCGGCCGCCCTTCGGTGAGTACAACGACACGGTCATCAAGGCAGCCCGGGAGGCGGGCTACGAGGTGATCCAGTGGTCCCGGGACACGGTGGACTGGAAGCAGGACCGCAGCGCCCAGACCATCCTGGACGGGGTGTTGAAAAAGCTGCAAAGCGGCGACATCATCCTGTGCCATAACAACGGCTACAAGATCGAGACCTACCTGCCGGTGCTCATCGAGACCGCCCAGCAGAAGGGGTATAGCTTCGTGACCGTCAGCGAGCTGCTGCTCTCCGGCGAGACCTCCATCGACAACAACGGCATCCAGCAGGCGAAGAAGCGGCCCTGAATGCATGAAAGCGCACCCGGCGGGGCATCCTACCCTGCATGAAGCAGCGAACGAAGAAAACCATTGCGGCGGGGCTCAGCGCCCTGCTGTTTTTCTGGTATTTTTCCCCGGCCATGGCCGCTCTCCGGGCTCTGCCGGAGGCTGTGGCGCAAGATGCGGCGGAGGCTGCGGCGCCCTTCGTCCGAAGCGAGGCCCGGCTTGTCCGGGTGAGCGGGGATCAGCGATCCCAGGGGGAGCAGCGGACCTATGCCCTCTTCGGGCTGGTGCCCCTCAAGACCGTGCAGGAGGTGTCCGGCCTGCCCCTTGTGCGGCTGGGGGGACAGGCCGTGGGCATCGTGCTGTACACCCGGGGCGTCCAGGTGGTTGGACTCACCACCGTGGACACGGACGCGGGGGACCAGTCGCCTGCCTCCGCCGCCGGGCTTAGAAAGGGCGACGCCATCCTGGCGGTGGACGGGCAGCCGGTCAGCGGGGCATATGGCCTTATGGCGGCGCTGCAAAGCAAAGAGCAGGCGCGGCTGACGGTCCAGCGGGGCGCGGAGAAAATGACATTATCTCTGCGGCCGGCTAAGGAACGCGGCACGGGCCAGCGGAAGCTGGGGGCCTGGGTCCGGGAGAGCACCTCGGGCATCGGCACACTGTCCTTTCGCAAGGGGGATCGGTTCTGCGCCCTGGGGCACGGGGTCACGGACGTGGACACGGGGTTTACCCTGCTGACGGAGCGAGGCTACATCACCCCGGCCGCCATCACCGCCGTGCTGCGGGCGGAATCGGGCCAGGTGGGGGAGCTGGCGGGGGAGTTCTCCACCCGGGAGAGCGACGCGGTGGGTCATATCGACACCAACGGCGGCTACGGCGTGGCGGGCCCCTGTTCCGGCGGCGGGGACCTGTGGGGCGCGGAGGTGCCTCTCGCGGCGGCCACCCAGGTCCAGACGGGGGACGCCACTCTGTATACGGCAGCAAGCGGCAGCTGGCGGGGGTATGGCTGCCGGATCATCCGCCTAAAGGTCCAGAGCGCCCCGGGCATCCAGGGGATGATGGTGGAGGTCACGGACCCGGAGCTGCTGGCCCTTACCGGCGGTATCGTGCCGGGCATGAGCGGCAGCCCCGTGGTGCAGGACGGGCGGCTGGTGGGCGTGGTGACTCACGTGTTCGTCAACGAGCCCAAAAGAGGCTACTGTGTCTACGCGCAGTGGATGCTGGAAAAGCTTTTCTGATAATTCCGCAATTTTGCAGCGACAGATATGGAAAATTGCGGAATTATGTTATATTCACGATTTATTCATACAATTTGCGCAATTTTTGCTATCCAGGCCCTTGTAAAAATCAGAAAATATGTGTATTATTCTATTCGAACCGAGAGAAAAGTCGGTTTCATATTTATTCATATTTTATTCATTTTTCAAAGCCGGGAGGGCACATGAAGACACTTCGCATCGTCAGTGCGGACATGGGCACGGCGGAAAGCCTGCAAACCATGCTGATCCGCAGCAAACAGTTTCGCGTTTTGCCGATCCTGCGGGACGGGAGAGAGCTTTTGGAACGGTATATGGAGGAGCGCACGGATGTGCTGCTCATCGACCTCGAGCTGCCGGGCATCGACGGTTTGGAGATCGTGGAGGCGGTATGCGCGCTGCCCGTGCTCAGGCGGCCCCTGCTCTTCGTCATGGCGGGGGAGGGCACGGCCACGGTGTTGGAGAGCGTGGGGGATGAGATCGCCTACTGCTTTTTGAAGCCCCTGGACCCCAAGAAGGTGGCCGCTCAGCTCTACACCCTGACCCGCGGGGAGATGCCGGCCGTTCAACCTGACTATGGCTATGTGGAGTATCTGGTGACCCGCACCCTCTTCTCCCTGGGCGTGCCGCCCCATCTGCAGGGCTATCATCTGCTGCGGGAGGCCATCATGCTGGTGAACTGCGCCGACCATCCTGCCCGGCTTTCGATCATGAAGGACATCTATCCTGCCACCGCCCGGCTCTGCGGCACCTCCGTGTCCATGGCCGAGCATGCCATGCGCCACGCCATCGAGTGCGCCTGGATGCGGGCGGACATCAACACCATCCAAACCTTTTTCGGCTACACGGTGGAGGCCCACCGGGACACGCCCTCCAACTCCGCCTTCATCTACATGGTGGCGGACCGGGTGCGCATGCGTCTGGACAGCTCCTGGGGCGAGGGCTCGTCCCTGCGCGGGGAGGCGCTGCGGGCATGAAAGCGGATCGGGAAAAGAAAGCGTGCTTGCTGCTGCGGCCCGCGGACAGAGCCCGGGCGGAATCGTATCTTGCCGGCCGGAGCATGGGGGTGACGGACCGGCTGGAGGAGGGGACTGGCTTTCTGCTGGCGGAGGAGGTGCTGCTTCCCGGCGCCGGGTCGGGACTGGCGGAGCGATGCCGTGAGCTCAGCGTGCCCCTGTTTCTGTTGGCGGAGCGGGACGAGCCTCTGCGGGCGGATGCCCTGTCCGCTGCGGCCTTCGTGTTCTACAAGCCCCTGGTGTTGGAGCTGGTGCTGCGCCGGATCGCCATGCTGATCGGAGAGACGGCCGACGACGGCGGGCGGCGGGGCTGGTTCACCCTTCAGGCCCAGTGCTCCCTGGACACCCTGAACGTGCCGCGCCATCTACTGGCCTTCCGATACTTTTCCGACGGCGTGGGCCTGCTGTCCGAGATGCGCTATCCCTCCCGGATCAAGCTCATGCAGCAGCTCTACCCGGCCCTGTCGGAGCGGCACGACTCCTCGCCCGTCATGGTGGATCGGGCCATGCGCCACGGGGTGGAGAGCTGCTGGCGGCTGGCGGGGAAGGGGGTCCAACGCCAGTACTTCGGTTACAGCTCCCAGGACAAGCAGGGCATGCCCACCAACGGGGAGTTCCTCTTCGCCCTTTACGAGCATGTGAAGCTGCTGCTTCCCTACGACCGGGGCCAGGCCGATTTCCTTCGGGAGCTGCGCCGGATCAACAGCCGGGATATGGACCTGGGGCCTGGCACGGATTTCGCTCGGAGCAGTTGTCAATCCGCCGGGGATTTGGTATACTGATACCAAATACTGAAACAGGAGCGTATCTATGAGCAAAAGAGCCATCTTGATCGTGCTGGACAGCGTGGGCATCGGCGCCCTGCCCGACGCGGCGGAATTCGACGACGTGGGGGCCAACACCCTGGGCCACATCCAGGAGCGGCACCCCCTGAACATCCCCAACATGCGCAAACTGGGCATCGGCCACATCGAGGGCAGCCCCCTGCCCAAGTGGGAGGGCCCCGTGGAAGGCGCCTTCGGCAAGTGCATGGAGGTGACCCACGCCAAGGACACCACCTGCGGGCATTGGGAGATGGCGGGCCTCATCCAGAAGACCGCCTTCAAGACCTTCCCCAACGGCTTCCCGAAGGCCCTCATGGATGAGTTCGAGGCGAAGATCGGCCGGGGCACCTTGGGCAACGAGGTGGCCAGCGGCACCGAGATCATCGAGCGATTGGGCGACGAGCACGTGAGGTCCGGCAAGCCCATCGTCTACACCTCCGCGGACAGCGTGTTCCAGGTGGCGGCCTGCGAAGAGGTCATTCCTTTGGAGGAGCTGTACCGCATCTGCGAGATCGCCCGGGAGATGCTCCAGGGCGAGTATCTGGTGGGCCGGGTCATCGCCCGCCCCTTCACCACGAAGAACGGCAAGTACGTCCGCACCGAGAACCGGAAGGACTACGCCATCCCGCCCTTCGAGGACACCATCCTGGACGGCCTTCACGCCCAGGGTCTGCCCGTGGTGGCCATCGGCAAGATCGAGGACATCTTCTGCCATCGGGGCATCGACGTGGTGGATCATACCAAGAACAACGAGACCGGTGTGGCGGCCACGGAGCGGTTCATCGCGGACGGCACGGGCAGCTTCATCTTTACCAATTTGGTGGACTTCGACATGCTCTACGGCCATCGCCGGGACGTGGAGGGCTACGCCAGGGCCCTGGAGCGCTTCGATGAGCAGCTCCCCGACATCCTGGGTCGCATGAAGGACGAGGACATCCTCTTCATCACCGCCGACCATGGCTGCGACCCGACTCACCACGGCACGGACCACACCCGGGAGCACATCCCCCTGCTGGTGGCCGGCAAGCCCGTGAAGGGCGGTGTGGATCTGGGCGTCCGCCGGAGCTTTTCGGACATCGCCGCCACCATCTACGATTACCTGACCGGCACCCCCTGGCATGCGGGTACGTCCTTCCTGAAGGACATTCTGAAGTAAAGCATAGCGCGGTGTAGCCGCGCGCACTCTAAAAACAAAGGAAGAATGGACGGCTGAAATATGTGAGATTCAGCGACATGTGCGGTGAATCTCACTCTTTGCAGGGCTCGCCGCCCGGTGACCCGTATGGGTCATAGGCGGGCCCTGCAAGCGAAGCGAAGGCGGAGCATCCCGCCGCAGCGGTCCAGTCCATCGAAAACGACGGCTTTCGATGGACTGAAGCGAAGCGTTGGCGCATAGGCTTATCCCAAAAGAGGTTTGGAGGGATCGCCTGTGCGCCGTTTTGTTTCTCTCGTGTTGACCGTGTTCGTCCTGCTGCTGCCCGTGGGGACCTGGGGGGAGGAGCCCGTGTCCGCCGATGCGCCCGCCTGGTGTCTGATGTTGCCCGGGCGGGAGGAGCCCCTGCTGGACAAGAAGGGGACGGAGCCCATGGCCGTGGCGGGATTGCGCAAGCTCCCCGCCGTGCTGACCCTGTGCCGAGCCTTCGACAGCGGCTTGATACAGGAGAGCACCGGCATGCAGGTGTCGCCCCGGGCGGCGTCCATCCCCGGTCCCACGGCTTTCTTGGAATCGGGGGAGCGGATCGAGGCGGGGGAGCTGCTGAAGGCAGCCGTCATGATCTCCGCCGGGGACGCCATCGTGACCCTGGGGGAGAACGCCTTCGGGTCCGAAAGCGTGTTCCTCAACAACATCATGGTCACCCTGAAGGAGCTGGGGGTGGACCGGCCCCTCTCCGACTGCCTGGGCACGGGGACGACCTTCTCCGCGCAAGACCTGTGCGTCCTGGGGGCCGCCGCGGCCAAGAGCGAGCATTTTTGCCGCTGGTCCGGGCAGTATAGGGAGCACATCATCCACGCGGGAGCGCGGGAGACGGAGCTGGTCAACGCCAACCGCATGATCCGCAGCTACTCCGGCTGCTTCGGCCTTATGACCGGCTCCCAGAAGGAGGAAGGGTATTCGGGCGTCTTCGCCGTGAAGCGGCAGGACGTGGTCTACGTGGCGGCTGTCGTCGGCGCCAAGTCCAGCGAAGCCCGCTTCGCCGCCGCTGGAAGCCTGTTCGACTACGCCTTCGCCACCTTCCAGCCCGTGCGCCTCACGGGGGCGGGAGAGGTGGTGGCCCCGGACTGGCCCGTGCTCTACGGGGACGTGCCCGCGGTGGACCTGGTGGCCCACGAGGACGCATCGCTCCTGCTCTCCAAGCAGGCGGGGAAGGTGGATAGGCGGATGGACGTGCCCGATCCTCTGACGGCGCCCCTGTCCGCGGCGGAGCCCGTGGGCAGCGCCGTGTTCAGCCTGGGCGGGGAGGAGGTCTGCTCCGTGGCCCTGTACCCGGCGGCCGACGTGATCTCCCATTCCCTCCTGGACCTGCTGCGGCGGATCGGCGCCGATTACCTGCGTCTGGGCGGCTGAGGGGACTTGTCAAACGGGGGCCGGATGGGCTATAATGGCTCCATGAGCAGAATCCAGTATTTCATCCAAAATCCCCTGCAGCTCGTATACATGCTGCCCGCCCTGCTGCTGGGCCTGACCCTTCACGAGTGGGGCCATGCCTACGCGGCCTATCGCTGCGGCGATCCCACCGCCCGGAACCTGGGGCGCATGAGCCTGAACCCCCTGGACCACTTCGACATCCTGGGCACCCTGTGCCTGCTGTTTTTGGGCTTTGGGTGGGCCAAGCCCGTGCCGGTGAACCCCCGGAACTTCCGCAACTATAAGCGGGACGACATCATCGTCTCCCTGGCGGGCGTGGCCATGAACCTTTTGCAGGTGGTCTTCTTCTCCGCCCTGTTCATCATCCTGGTGCGGTGGAACAACCGGCTGTTCTTCAACGAGGCATTCTACTACATTTTCCTGTACCTCATCGGCATTAACACCACCCTCATCATCTTCAACCTGATCCCCATCCCGCCCCTGGACGGCAGCCATGTGGCGGAGAACCTGCTGGCCCGGCATGTGCCCTATCGGACCTTCGCCTTCCTGCGCCAGTACGGCCGCTACATCCTGCTGGCCCTGCTGTGGCTGGGCATTCTGGATTATCCAATCTCCTGGGCCCAGAACCTGGTCTTCGGCCTCATCAGCAAGCTCCTGGTGGCATAGATGGACGGCTATCGGGTACATATTCAGGATTTCGACGGGCCCCTCGATCTCTTGCTCCACCTGATCGAAAAGGCGGAGGTGAACATCGAGGACATCTTCGTGTCCGAGATCACGGCGGAGTATTTGGCATACATGGAGGATCTGACCGAGGACGAGCTGGACGCGGCCAGCGATTTTCTCACGGTGGCGGCCCAGCTGGTGTATTTGAAGTCCCGGCACCTGCTGCCCCGGCCCACGCCTCTGGAAGAAGGGGAGGAGGAGGACCCGGAGGAGGCCTTCATCCGCCGGTTGAAGGAGTACAAGATCTACAAGGCCGCCGGCGAGGAGCTCAACGCTCTCTACGAGCAGGCCCGGCTCCGCTTTTCCCGGCTGCCGGAGGAGCTGCCGCCCCCCAAGGAGGAGGCGGACCTCCCTGACGCCACGGCGGAAGGGCTGCTGAAGGCCTTTTTGCAGGCTTTGGCGGGGGATCGGGAATCGGAGCAGGAGACCCGGGAACAGCGGGTCCGCCAGGACACCTACACGGTCCGGGAGAGGTCCAGCCTGATCCGCAAGAAGCTCCTGGACAAGCAGCACCTGTCCTTCCGGGAGCTGCTCAGCGAGCGGCCCTCCCGCATGGAGGTGGTGGTCACCTTCATGGCGGTGCTGGAGATGATGAACCGGGGCGAGGTCCACATCACCCAGGGGGACACCTTTGCCCCCATCCGCATCCATATGCGGACGCTCCGGGAGGACGAGGAGGACACGGTGTACATGGACGAGGAGGAGGCGCTGCAAACCGGCGCGGAGAAATAGAGCATGGATCGCATCACGTCGAAGATCGAAAGCATACTGTTCGTGGCCGGGGAGCCGGTGCTCCTCAGCGAGCTTTGCCGGGGCCTGGAGCTCACCGACGGGGAGCTGAAACAGAAGCTCTTCGAGCTGCAGCTCTCCTATGAGGCGGAGGATAGGGGCCTCAGGCTCTTCACCACCGCGGACACGGTGCAGCTCACCACGGCGGCGGAGAACGCGGAGGCCGTGGAAGTGGTGCTGAACCCCACCCAGCAGCGGAGCCTTTCCACCTCCGTGCTGGAGACATTGGCCATCGTGGCCTACCGCCAGCCCGTGACCCGGGCGGAGATCGAGGAGGTCCGGGGCGTCCGCTGCGAGTACGCGGTGGAGCGGCTCTTGAAGCTGGGCCTCATCGCTGTCTCGGGCCGCAAGGACGTGCCGGGCCGGCCCATGCTCCTGGTGACCACGGACACCTTCCTCCACAAGTTCAACCTGGCCAGCCTGGATGAGCTCCCCCAGCTCCCTCAGGAACTGTTTGAAACGGTGTAAAAAATGTGTTGACAATCGTATGCGCATAGGGTATACTACGTAGGCTGTAAAGTAAAAATACTTTACAGCCTTTTGCTGAGGTGCGTATGGATAAACTGATCGAGCTGGGCGAGCTGCTGGACTGGTATGGGCTGCTGCTGACCGAAAAGCAGCGGGAGATCATGGCCCAGTACGCCAACGAAAACTGCTCCCTGTCCGAGATCGCCGAGCGGGAAGGCATCTCCCGTCAGGGCGTGCGGGACACGCTCAAGCGGGCCGAGGAGCAGCTGAGGGGCTATGAACAGGCCCTGAAGCTGGTGGAGAAGTTCAACCGCCAGGAGAAGCTCATGGCCGCCATGCGCATGCTGGTGAAGGAGAGCCACGTAAGCGACCGGGAGAAGGAACTGCTGCAGCAGGGCCTGGACACGGTGGAAAGCGTTTGGGAAGAATAGTTTGAAAAACTGCGTTTTTCAACTATTTGCAGTGTTTGCCTTTGCCGCGGATCGGCGCAGCGATTTCGCAAGCGAAACCGGCAAAACTGCCGACAGGAAGGAAAGGAGGAGCCTATGGCATTTGAGGGCATTTCCGGAGGTCTTCAAAACATCTTCAAGAAGCTGACGGGCCGCGGGCGTCTGTCCGAGAAGGACGTGAAGGACGCCATGCGGGAGATCAAGCTGGTCCTGTTGGAGGCCGACGTGAACTTCCTGGTGGTCAAGGACTTCGTGAAGAAGGTCTCCGAGCGGGCCGTAGGCACCGATGTGCTGGAGAGCCTGACCCCGGGCCAGCAGATCATCAAGATCGTCAACGAAGAGATGACAGCCCTCATGGGCGCCACCAACGCCAAGCTGGACTTTGGCTCCACCAAGCCCGCCATCATCCTGATGGCCGGTCTCCAGGGCGCGGGCAAGACCACCATGTGCGGCAAGCTCGCCATGCTCCTCAAGAAGCAGTACGGCAAGAACCCGCTCCTCTGCGCCTGCGACGTGTATCGGCCCGCCGCCATCGACCAGCTGAAGATCGTAGGCGAGAAGACCGGCGTCCCTGTCTTTGAGAAGGGCCAGATCGACCCGGTGAAGATCGCCTCTGAGGCCGTGGAGTACGCTCGCCGGAACTTCTACGACGTGCTCATCGTGGACACCGCGGGCCGCCTGCATGTGGACGAGGACATGATGACTGAGCTCAAAAAGCTCCGCGATCTCTTGAACCCCGCCGAGGTCCTTTTGGTCATCGACGCCATGACCGGTCAGGACGCGGTGAACGCAGCCAAGGCCTTCCATGAGGCGGTGCCTCTCACTGGTGTGATTCTCACCAAGCTGGACGGCGACACCCGGGGCGGCGCGGCCCTATCCGTGAAGGCGGTCACCGGCAAGCCCATCAAGTTCGCAGGCACCGGCGAGAAGCTGACGGACATCGAGCCCTTCCATCCGGACCGCATGGCCTCCCGCATCCTCGGCATGGGCGACGTGCTCACCCTCATCGAGAAGGCCCAGCAGGCTTTCGACGAGAAGAAGGCCGCCGAGATGGAGAAGAAGATGCGGACCGCGTCCTTCGACCTCAACGACTTCCTCGATCAGATGGAGCAGATGCAGAACATGGGCTCCATGGAGGACATGCTCAAGATGATCCCCGGGGCGTCCAAGCTGGGGAACGTCCAGGTGGACGAGAAGCAGCTCGCCCGCACCAAGGCCATCATCCAGTCCATGACCAAGGCAGAACGTGCGAATCCGGACCTTTTGAACGCCAGCCGTCGCAAGCGCATCGCCAAGGGCAGCGGCACCAGCGTCCAGGAGGTGAACCGGCTTATGAACCAGTTCAACCAGACCCGCCAGCTCATGAAGCAGATGACCAACCGGAAATTCCTGAAGCGGGCCGGCCGGGGCGGCTTCCCCTTCGGATTCTGATAACAGGAAAAAATGGGGACACCCCGTTTTTCATACATCCAAAAAAGAAAGATAAAACAAGGAGAAAACAAACAATGCTGAAGATCAGACTGCGCCGCATGGGCGCCAAGAAAGCCCCCTTCTACCGTATCATCGTGGCCGACTCCCGCG
>CACWJZ010000033.1 GCA_902761365.1 uncultured Eubacteriales bacterium
GAGGCCGGTTCCTCGGTCAGAGTCTCAGCAATTGCGGCGACGGGACATACCGACAACAGCATCATCAGACTCAGCAACAGGCAGATCAGCTTTTTCATGATTTTCTTTCCTTTCCTCTTCCTGTATTTGGCGGTGCATATTATATTGTATATGCACCCAGAGATAGTTCAAAATTTCGTAATTTTTTCAGATTTTCAGGGCGCAATTCACCTACTTATATCCAGCTAATAAGTATATACAAGTGAACACGGAATGTCTACCCCTCCGCCATAAAATTTTATGAATTGTTTCCGTTGGATGTATGAATAATCCTCTTTCGCCCTCGATCTGCCTATATCCAAAAAAATTATTATGATTTTCTCTTGTGCAGCGGACATCAGCCTGTAAATCCGCCCTGGTTGAAGGGCGGAGGGGTGTCCGGGCCGGGGGTGGCGCCGGGCTCGTCCGGGTTGTTCTGGGTGGGGACGAAGAAGGTGGCGTTGAGGGAGGGAGAGGCCGCCACATAGCCCACCTCGATGCGGTCGTCTTTATCAAGATAATATGGTGTTAAATCACATCGTGGCCAATATCGCTGCCGTGAAAAAGAAACAGTGACAAAAGAAATCAAATCACCCGCAGGCCCTTGGGCAGGTGGTTTTTCAATACGCCATCCGCGCCCTTGGCGAGGCCCAGGGAGAGGCCCGCATAGGTCACGGCGCACCAGCCCGAGAGGGCGGTGGGCAGGGTCTCGCCGCGGAGGTAGCGTCGGGCGTCGGCTTCCGACAGGGGCTGCCGGCGCATCAGGGGCAGGCCCGCGGCCATGGCCAGGGCGTGGGCGGGGACGAAGCGGTTTTTGACGGTCTCCCCCAGCAGGAGCCCGGCCCGCAGGAGCCGCAGCCCGTCCAGGGCGCAGGGGAGCGGCGGCAGCAGCAGGGCCCGGCCATCGGGGAGCAGGCGCAGGGGGCCGGAGAGGCCCTCGGTCTCCGCCTGCACAAAGGCCTCCGCCAGAGGGGCCTTGTCGCTTTTGGGGGGGAGATACGCCGTGTCCGGGGCGGTGCCGCGGCGGCGGAGTTTGGCCGTGTACTGGCCCTCGCCCAGGGAGGTGTGGGGGTAGAGGCGGCGCTCCGCCACGAGCTCGAAGTCCGGATATTCCCGCAGGAACCAGCCCACGTTCTCCTCGTTCTCCGCGGGGGAGAAGGAGCAGGTGGAGTAGACCAGCTGCCCGCCGGGCTTCAACGCCCCCTGGGCCGTGGCCAGGATGGCCCGCTGCCGCTTGGCGCAGGCGGCCACGTGCTCCGGGGACCAGGCCTGGATCGCCGCGGGGTCCTTGCGGAACATGCCCTCCCCGGCGCAGGGGGCGTCCACCAGCACGGCGTCGAAGACGGGGCCGGTGGCGCCGATCAGCTTCTCCGGGTCCATGGATGTGACCACGGCGTTCCTGGCGCCCATGCGCTCCAGGTTGTTGAGGAGGATCGTGGCCCGGTTGGGCACGATCTCGTTGGCGAACAGCACGCCCTGGGGCACCCGGGCCGCCAGCTGGGCGGACTTGCCCCCCGGCGCGGCACACAGGTCCAGCACCGCCATGGTCGGCCTCAGGTCGAAGAGGTCTGCGGGCACCTGGGCGGACAGCTCCTGCACGTAGTAGGCCCCGGCGCAATGCAGCACGTCCTTCCCCGGGGCGAAGCCTGGGGGCAGCAGGAAGCCTGCGCCGCCGACGGGCGTGAAGTCCGGCCGCAGGGCCCCCAGGGCCGCGGGGCTCATCTTCAGCCCGTTGGTATGGGCGGCCCGCTTTTCGGGCTGGTCCATGGCAAATAGATAGGCGTCGAAAGCGTCGCCCAGCTGGCCCTTCATCCGATCCAAATACGCTTGGGGCAGGTTCATAACCGTACGCAGGCCCTCCCGTTCAGGAATACCACATATTTTTCGTTCACCGGCCGCCCGGTCAGGGTGCTGAGGGCCCGGGCGTACAGCTCCACCTGCCGCCGGTGCCGCTCCGCCCAGAGGACGGGATCGCCCTCCACACGGTCGGTCTTATAGTCGAGGAGCACGAAGCCGTCCCCCTCCCGAAAGCAGGCGTCGATGACGCCCTGGAGGAGCACCCGCTCCTCGCTGGGCACGCCCAGCAGCTCCCCCGTGTCCATGGCCAGGGTGAAGGGCAGCTCCCGGTAGACCCGAGGGCTGGCGCACAGGCGGCGGAACAGGTCCGTACCCATAAAATACGCCACGTTCGCCCGATACCGCGTCCCGCGGCGGGCGGCCAAATATTCGTCCAGCTCCCCGTCCGTCAGGGGCTTGAGGGGGAGCCGCCGGAGCAGCTCGTGGACATCCGTGCCCCGGCGCAGGGCCCCCGCTTCCTCCGCGAAGGCGGGCTCGGCGAAGGTCAGGGTATGCCTGTCCGCCAGGGCCGTGACGGAGGTCTTATTGGGCACCCCCGCGGCCCCGGGGAAGGGGTATTCGTAGGCGTACCGGCGGGCCAGGGCCGCCACCAGCATCGGGTCCGCTTCCGGCAGGGCAGGGTGCGCCTCCCCCACGGGCAGGACGAAGGCCTCCCGGGGGTGGACGAAGGCGGGAATATCGCCCTTGATCGTCATCAGCAGCCAGCTGAGGAAGGACCGGGCCCGGAGCACCCCGTAGGGGGTCAGGCTTTCGGGGCGGTCCAGGGCCTCCTGGGCGTTCTTGACGGTCCCCACCAGCACCAGCCGGCGCTTGGGCCGGGTCATGGCCACGTAGAGGACCCGCATCTCCTCCTCCACCTGCTGCCGCCGGTTCAGGAGCAGCACGCCCCGGCGGGACAGGGGCTCCCGCTTGACGCCGTCCCCGTCCACGAAGTTCAGGCCCATGCCCAGCTCCCGATGGAGGAGCAGCGGCGCGTTCTCGCTCTCCCGGCTGAACTGGCGGTTGAGCTCCGCCAGGAACACCACCGGGAATTCGAGGCCCTTGGACTTGTGTACGGACAGGATGCGGACCACGTCGCTTTGGACGGTCTGGGAGGCCCCCAGCTTGGCGGAGTCCCGGGCGTCGTCCATATACTTCAAAAATCCATGGAGGCCGAAGCTGCCGGTGAGGTCATAGCTCCGGGCCTTGCTGACCAGGGCGTCCAGATTGGCCTGGCGCTGGACGCCGCCGGGCATGGCCCCCATCTCCACGTACAGCTCCGTCTCGTCCAGCAGCCGGGATAGGAGCTCCTCCAAATTGACGATCATGCTCTCCCGCCGCCAAGCTTCGATCCGGCCCAGGAACCGGGCCGCCTTGCCCTCCGGGTCCTCCGCCGCGGCGGACAAAAGGCAGTCCAGCAGCTCGCCCTGGGGGTAGCGGGTCCTAAGGTCGATCAGCTCCTCGTGGGAGAAGCCGCCCACGCTGGACCGGAGCACGGATAGAAGGGGGATGTCCTGCCGCCGGTTGTCGATGATGCGAAGCAGGTTCAGCAGCACCATGACCTCCACGGACTCGAAGTAGCCGCCGGTGAGCTGGGCAAAGCAGGGGATGCCGCTGAGGGCCAGGGTGCGGGCGAAGACGCGGGCGTTGGGCATGCTGCGGAGCAGGATGGCGAAATCCCCGTACCGGTAGGGCCGGGGTGCCTTGTCCGCGGCCTCCTGGTAGAGCTCGTTCTCCATGAGCTCCCGGATGCGCTTGGCGCAGAAGCGGGCCTCCGCCTCGGCGTTCTCCAGCTTTTCGGCGCTCTCCGCGGTCTCCGCGCCCTCGGATTTCTCCGCTTCCTCGTCGTCCTCCGCCTCCGCCGGGTCGGCCTGCTTCCGCTCGATGAGGTGCAGCTCCACCCCGCCCTGGGGCTGGGCCATGCCGGGCCGCAGGGCCGCTGTGTCGTCGTAAGCGATGGGGCTCTGGCCGGGGCGCATGAGCTTTTCAAACACCCGGTTCACGGCGTCCAAAATCTCCGGGCTGCTGCGGAAGTTGTGGCTCAGATCGATCCGGCTGCCGGCCGCGCCCGTGAAGGTGCGCAGCTTCTCCAGGAACAGCCCCGGCTCCGCCATGCGGAAGCCGTAGATGCTCTGCTTCACGTCGCCCACGAAGAACAGGTCGTCGGGCCGGCGGATGCGGTTCAGGATGGCCTCCTGGACCGCGTTGCTGTCCTGATACTCGTCCACGATGATGGCCGTGAACCGGTCCCGATACTCGGCCGCGGCCTCCGGGTTTTCCAAAATTTTCGCACAGAAATGCTCCAAATCGTTGAAGTCGATCCGATCCCGATCCCGCTTCAGGCCGTCGTAGACCTCCTGCTGCCGCCGCCAGAGACCGGTCAGAGCCAGGAGCACCTGGGCGCTCTCCAGGTGCAGCGCCCAGAGCCGGTCCCCGTCCCGGCCGTAGGTCAGCGCCTGGGCCGCGGCCTCCTTCTTCACCCGATCCCGGGCGTCCTTCAGGGCATCCTTGTCCCGGGGCTCCATGTCCTTGGCGGTGGGCATCCGGCCGAAGATCACGGCGCCAAGGGCCTGGGCGTAGTCCTCCGGGGTCCTCTGCAGCAGGGCGCCCCGGGCGTGGGGGATGGCCTCGTCCAGATACGCGATCAGCTTCCCCCAGGCGGGCGGATAGCTGTCCCGCAGGCGGATGAGATCGGTGAGAGCCGCCTCGAAGGTCTGCCGGTCCTCCCGGAAGCAGACCTCCACGGCCCGGTCGTAGGCCTCCCGGCTGGTCAACTCGCGTTCCACCCGTTGGAGCCACCCCGCTGGGTCCGGCTGGGCCATCAAGAACCCGGTCAGGCCGTCCAAGGCCTGCTTCAGGGTGTCCTCCCGCTCGAAGGCCTGCATGAGGAGCTTATAGGCGGGGGCGTCCTCAGCGGCGAGGGCGGTCAAAGCTTCGTCCACCGCCTGGTCCCGGAGGACCGCGCTTTCGGTCTCGTCCAGGGTGGCGGCGGAGGGGGACAGCCCCACCAGGTGGAAGTATCGGTTCACCACCCGGGCGCAGAAGGCGTGGATGGTGGAGATGCTGGCGTTGGGGCACCGGGCGCTCTGGCGGTAGAGCCGGGCCTTCAAGGCTTCGTCGGTGGCGGCAGCGGCCCGCTGCTGCAGGGTGCTTTGGATGCGCTCCTTCATCTCGGCGGCAGCAGCCCGGGTGAAGGTGAGGATGAGCAGGCGGTCCACGTCCATGCCCCCCTCCACCAGGCGGACCACCCGCTCCGTGAGCACGGCAGTCTTGCCCGCGCCGGCGGCGGCGGACACGATCAGATTCCCCTGTTCCTCGATGGCGCGCTGCTGTTCTCTGGTCCAGTTCATTTCGTTCCCTCCTGCCCTTTGGCCAGCTGCAAGAGCTCAGCGATGCTCATCCTCCCGGCATCCCGCTCGTAGCAGCCCTTCTGCTGCTTGTCGAACCGGCACACGGCCTGGTAGGGGCACCAGTCGCAGGCCCCCTTGTAGGGCATCACCTGAGCCTCGCCCCGGCGCATGTGATCGAGGGTCCGCTCCGCCACGGCCACGGCCTCCCGGGTGAGCACGCCCATGTCCTCCTGGCGGCACACGTTGCCGCTGAGCTTCCCGTCCTTGTTCCGCCGCAGGCCCTGAACGATCTCAGAGCGGCCGTCCAAGTGGCGCTCTAAGGCCGCCACGGCCTCTTCGCTGCCGGCGGTGACGCCCCGAAGCACGTGATGCTGCTCCTCGCCCTCCTTGGGGGCGGGCAGGGACAGGGGCATGTAGTACATGCCGCCCATCTCCCCCTCCAAGCCCTCGACGGCGGCCAGGTACAGGGGAAGCTGCAAACTGAGCCCCGCGGCGATCTTGGCGGGCTCGAACTTCCGATCGCCCATCTTGTAGTCGATGACCCGATAGAACCCGTCCCGGCTCTTGTCCACCCGGTCGATGCGGCCGTAGAGCTTCACGATCCGGCCGTCGTCGGTCTTGAGGAGCAGGGGTGGGAAGGGGCAGTCGGGGCCGAATCCGAGCTCCGTCTCGTAGGGCCGATAGCTGCCCGCCTGCATCTGCCTCACGATGGACCGGGCGCACTTCTTCACGGCATCGATGCGCAGGAACAGGGCCTCCCGAAGCCGCACGTCCCGCAGGAAGATGCCGTCGTTGTGGCTGGCGACGAGGGGAGGCATGACCTCCTGCACCAGCGCGTCCGCGTCCGCCTCCATGAGGGTGGCCCAGTTGAGGCCCCGCTCCTTCACCAGCTTCAGGAAGGCGTCCAGGGCGTCGTGGAGGAAGGTGCCCGCGTCAGCGGCCTCCTCCTTGCTCTCGGGCCGCTCCTTGGCCTTCAGGCCGTACTTCACATAGTGGGCGAAGGGGCAGCGGTTGAATTGTTCCAGGCGGCTGGCGCTCATGCTGGGCGCCGAGCCGTACATGCGCTCGGCCAGGGCCCGGCCGAAGGGGGCCGGGGAGATGCCGCCGGTGATGGCGGCCTCCGCCCGGGAGAGCCGGGGACCGTAGGTCTCGTCCCCGGCAAAGTAGGCCCGCTGGGCGGGCAGCTGCTCGCTGGTGAAGCCCTCCCGCTCGTAGAGGGCCAGCTCCCGGATCAGGCGGCGGAAGCCCCCCTCCCGATCCAGGGGATAGGCCGCCTGGCCCCGGGCGTCCAGGGCCTTGACCTGGGGGAACAGCCGGCGCAGGCGATTGAGCAGCGGCGCGGGGGACAGCTCCTCGCCGTCGGCGGAGAAGCTGTAGCTGAAGCAGATTTTTTCCTGAGCCTTGTTGAAGGCGGTGTAGAGCTGCAGCCGTTCGAGCTCGCTCAACGCCTCGGTGCCGTCCCACAGCTCCAGCCCCTGGTCCCGGAGCAGCAACAGCTCCCCGTCGGAGATCAGCTCGTCGTCGGTCCGGATGGGGGGGAGAAGCCCCTCGTTGCAGCCCAGCACGAACAGCACCGGCACCGCCGGGGTCCGGGTCCGGACGAAGTCGCCCAATATCACCTGGTCCGCCGTGCCGGGCAGCACGCCCATGGTGGAGCTGAGGGCCCCCTCCTCCAGGAGGGACAGAAACTCCTTCTGGCTCAGGGGGTCCCGGCCCCAGATGGCGTCGATGTCGGACAAAAGGCCGCTCAGGATGGAGTAGACCTGGCTGAACAGCTCCCCGGCGTTGGGGCGGCCGTGGGCGATCAGCGATTCGCCCTCGGCCCGGAGCCGGTCCCTCAGGCCCACCTCCTCCAGGTAGGCATAGACCGCCCGGGCCTTCTCCTGGCCGGTGGTGCCCCGGCCGCAGCCCTCCCGCAGCCGCTCCAGGGGCGGGTAGAGGGCGGCGCGCACCTTCTCGGCCTCGGCGGGCACCTCCCCAAAGGTGAAGGGCTTCATGAGGCTGCTGCCAAAGAGGCCGTAGCGCAGCACGTAGTTTTCAAATATCTCACCCTCGGCCACGGTGCAGGAGGCGTAGCCGCTCTTGATGACGTGCAGCGCGTCCTCCATGCTGCCCGACTGGACGAAGCGCACGGCGGAGAGGACCATGTCCATGGCGCTGTGGCCCGTGACGGGCCGGGTGGCGTCGTAGAAGAGGGGGATGTTCTTGCGGGCAAAGGCCCGGCGGACCCGGGACACGTACCCTCCGGCGTCCGTGACCATGACGGCCACGTCCCGATACCGATACCCCCGCCGCACCAGCTCCAGCACGGCCTGGGCGCAGCGCTCGGCCTCCTCCTCCCGATCCGCCGAGGCCCAGAGGCTCAAAGCGGGGGCGGAGCCGGGGAAAACGGCCTCGTCCTGGGCGAAGAGGTGGCGCTCCAAATGCTTCAGCTCCGGCGGCTTGGGCTTGTCCCTGCGGCACCCCTCTACGAGGAAGGGACTGCCCGCCCGTTCGGCCACCTGCCGAAGCCGATGATAGATGCGGATGTCCGGGGCGAAAAGGGCCCCGTCGGCGCCGTCCGGGTCCATGCGCAGCGTCACGGTCACGGTCCGGCATACCTGCAAGAGCCGCTCCAAAAGGAGAAAGAGCTGGCGGCTGGGGATGTCGATGCCGTCGATGTACAGGTCCGTGCCCGTGAGGAAGGAGCCCTCGAGGGCCGCCCCGGCCCTATCCCACAGATCGCTCTCCGTCAGATACCGGTCCCGGAGGAAGGCTTCGCTTTCCCCGTACAGCAGGGCGATGTCCTCCATCTTCCCCCGAAGCTGGCTCCCCTCGGGCAAGGTCCCGGCCACGCGCACCAGGTCCTCCGGCGCGGCGCCGCTCTGCTTGCAGCGGGCGATGATGTCGTCCATGCGCTGGACGAACCCCCGGCTCTCCGCCACCCGGCCGAAGAGCTTCAGCTCGCTCTTATGGTTCAGGGCCGCCTTCTTCAGGATCATCCGCCGCCCGGGGCCGCCGATGACGGGCAGGTCGTTCCCCTGCTCCTGAAGCACCCGCTCGCAGAGCCGGGAGAAGGACAAAACCTGGACCCCCAGGAGCCCGCCCAACCGGCTGCACAGGGCCTTTTCGGCCTCAAAGGTGTACTGCTCCGCCACGATGAGGGTGGCGGGCGCCCCCTTTTGGGCGTGCTCGCAGAGCCGGTCGTACAGGCGGGAGCTCTTCCCGCTGCCCGATCGGCCGATCCAGACGGTGAGGGGCGCGGCCATCAGAACCGGGCGGTGTGCACCGGCGTGTACACCATCCTGCCTCTCTCGTTGGTGCTCTCATATAATACGATGGAATTGACCCGAAAGCTGGCGTTCTCCGGCGGGAGCAGGTGGGAGATGTCCCCGTGCTCCACGGCCCGGCCCAGGGTGATGTGGGGGATGAGCCGCCCCTTGCCCTTACAGAAGCCCCGCTCCCACAGGTTCGTCTCCAGCATCTCATGGATGCGGTAGAGCTCGGTCAAGTCCCCCTCGGCCCGCAGAAAGCTGGTGCGGGCGCCGCCGTGGTCGAACCAGCCGTAGCCCCCCAGCTTCAGGGTGAAGGGCCGGGCGTCAGAAACGGCCTGGTCCATGGCAAAGGCGATGTCGGCCAGGTCGTTGCTCTCCCCGATGAACCGGAGGGTGATGTGGTGGTTCCCCTGGGGCACGAACCGCCCCCCCGTGGACGCGGCGCGCAGCTCCTGTTCGAAGGCAAACACCTTCCTTTGTATGTCCTTGGGCAGCGGCACGGCGATGAACAGTCTCATTTCCCTTTTCCCCCATTATATTCTTGCCTATATTTTACTTGATTTTGGCCGGGTTGTACAGGGCCAATCATGGAGACGGGCCTTGCCCGTCAAGAAATCATGCCGTAAGACAAGTCATTATGATTTGACGCTGGCGCGTCATGATTTGGCTTCGCCATGATTTCTCGCTGCACTCCATGATTTGCGGCTTTGCCGCATGAATGGTAGAATGTAGGGAACCTTTCGGGGGCCTCGGGCGTCTATAGGGTAGAACGATCGTTCGAGGACGAAACAAAGAGAGGAAGGAACATGATCTCAAGAGATGCCTTTGCCCAGGAGGTGCGGAGCCTCACCGACACGGCCTTCGCGGTGTCATACCTCATATTGGGGCACAGCGCCGACTGCGAGGACGCCATGAGCGCGGCCATCCTCCGGGCCTACGAGAACCGGGGGAAGCTGAAGAAGCGGGAGAGCTTTCGGGCCTGGTTTTTGCAGATATTGCGGCACGAAGCCTACAACCTGCTCCGCAAACAGCGGCGGCTGACGCCCGTGGAGGAGCTGCCCGAGGCGCCCGCCCCGGAGGGGGACGACGCCGGCCGGCTGGATCTGCAGGCGGCCCTGGATCAGCTGACGGAGGACCAGCGCACGGCCCTGCTGCTGCAGCAGGAGGGGTACGACCTTGCGGAGATCGGCCAGGCGTTGGACGTGCCTGTGGGGACGGTGAAATCCCGCATCTCCCGGGCCAAGCGGACATTGAGGACCCTTTTGGAGGAAAACTGATATGGAAAAGAAAGAATATAACGTGCGGGACGCCCTTCCCGACACCCCCGAAACCTTCTACGACGCGGTGGAGCGGAGCCTCTCCGCCTGCCGGGAGACCCAACAGGAACGGACCTGGGGCCTGGGGCGGCTGCCCCGAAAGCTGCTGATCCCCCTGGTGGCGGCGCTGGTGCTGCTCGTCGCCGGTACAGCCGTGGCCGCAGGGGTGTGGCTTCGGGACAACTATTCCCCCACCAACTACATGGGGACCTCCAAGGAACAGCGGGAGGAGAAGGGCCAGACCATCCCCGACGTGGAGCAGGCCATCGCCTCCGCCGCCCCCCAGTCCGGGGACTACCGGATCGTCATGCTGCCGGAGTTCCAAAACGCTAAGGAGCAGGACGAATGGCGGGTGAAGCTGGGCCAGCCCAAGTACAATGAAGCGGACTGGGCCTGGGTCCGGGAGATCAAGCCCGAGGTGGAAGAGGTGCTGATCGACGGGCGGACCCTGGCCTTCAACATCCGCCTGAACACGGACCATGCCAAGGCCTTCACCTGGCCGGACGTGGAGGGCCAGTGGGTAGACGCCCTGGTGGACAACATCAGCTTCCGTCGGGAGGGGGACAGCATGAGCTATCCCATCATCGAGGGGGGCGGCGGCATCAACCCCAGCATGGTCACGGACACCGGCGCCATACTGAACACGGAAGTGATCCTGGACCAGCCGAACGTGGACTTCCCCACCGAGGGCCGAGTGGAGCTGACGGTGGAGATCGGACTCAGGGATGCCCGGGTGGACGATATGGCCACGGTGGGCATCGTGGGCCGGATCTACTACACCTTCTCCTTCGACGCCGCGGCGGGCACGGAGGTGGCGCCCGTCAAAATCACCGAGCGGAAGCTCTCCGGCAGCATCGTGCTGACCGTAGACGACTGGTCCGATCCCGATCACCCCAGGCTCTACAACCAGCGGGTGAGCCTGGACGGGGTGGTGCTCCGGGAGGAGATCCACTATAAGCAGACCGGCATCTACGTGACCTACACCGTGCAGGAGGCCCCCGCGGACTGGACCGAAGCCATGAAAAACTCCCTGCTCTACCCCAACCGGGAGGGCAAGTGGCACGGCCTGTACCTGGACTACCGTCTGGGCCAGGAGGGAGAGTGGCTGCCCGTGGGCCACGAGAACCACGGGAACTTCGGGGAGCAGACCGTGATCCTGCCTATCTTCCCCTCGGATTATCAGGCCGTGAAGGAGCAGGGCTGCACGATGCGGCTGGCGGAATATCGCACCATCGCCTTCAACGGCGCCCCCGTGGGCGAGGACTGGAACTACGACATCCCCTTCGGCGCCGCCTCCATGCAGATGGACCTGGAAGCGCAGCCGCTGCTGGAGATACAGCTGCCCCTGCCGTAACAAAACGGAGCGGCTCTCCGCCGAGGCGGAGGGCCGCGAGACATCATGCGCCGTCAGGCGCAAATCCTGTTTTCATAATATATGGGTTTTCGTCAAACAAACTTGTCATCCCGACCGAGGGAGCGAAAACGCAAGAAACATACCCATATAAAGGCATGAGCGACCGAGTGGAGGGACCTCTGAACACAAAAGCTTGTGGCCGGGATAAGCAATTCGCCACATCCAGCACCAAACCGAGATCCCTCCGCTCGGTCGCTTACGTTTCAATGCGATCAAGCTTTTCCACGTACGCTTCCTCGGTCAGGATGACAATAGAGGCGCAACGAGATGGCAACTGACATAAACTATGAGTCAGTTGCCTTTTCTTCGTGAATTTATAGGATTATTTAGTGAGATAGCTCCATTCCATGATTTGCCCTGCTGGCATTAGAGGTCCTTGAACCACTCGGGATATACCGCCCTGTACGGGTTCTCCCGGTCCGGGTCCGTGGGGTCCCAGCCCAGGGTGTGGTCCGCGTTCATGTAGGGCGCTTCGTAGATGAGGGCCGGGGCCGGGGGCGGCGTGGGCCCGGCGGCGGTGGTCACCAGGACCTTGGTGCCCCGGGGGCAGTTCTCGTAGACCCAATAAGCGTCCCCCACCAGCAGGCGCACGCAGCCGTGGGAGGCGGGCTGGCCCAGCTTCTCGTACTCCTCGATCAGCATCAGCTTCTTGCCGTACTTCTGGAAGCGCCGGTTGGACCCGCCGCCGATGGGCACGGTGTGGAACAGGTAGTGGCCTCGGAAGCGGCAGGCGTACTGGGCGTAGACCATGATACCGTTCATGCGGGTCATGGCCTTGTACTTATACCTGCTGTAGATGTAGTGCAGGCCCATGGGGGTCTTGTGCTTGGCGTCCGCGGCGGAGCAGATCATGACCCGCTCCACGACCCAATCCCCGGCCTCAGCTCGAAAGCAGACCACGCTTTGGCTCCCTAAAAAGACCGTGAGCCACCGGTCCCCGTCCTGCTTGGGGACCTTGTCGGGGGCGTAGGCACAGACGCGCCACGCTTCCTGGGGCAGGGGCTCGGTGCCGTAAGAGAGCGCTCCGTCCTCCTCGCCGACATAGAAAGCCATGGGGCCGCTGCCGAAGTTCCCGTATCGCACCAGCCGCCCGGTGCGCTTATCCCGATACATGCCCCCGCCCACCGGCTCCAGGGCCTTGCGCAGCGCCAGGAAGGGCGGCGGCGTGGCCGGGCAGAAGGTGGGCCCCGGCGTGGGCGTCGGGGTGTGGACGGGCGTAGGCGTCGGGACGGGCGTGGGCTCCGGGGTGAAGGTGGGCTCTGGGGTGGCCGTGGGGACGGAGGTGGGCGCACTGCTCGGGGCCTGGGTGACGAATGCCGTGGCCGTGGCCGAGGGCTCCGGCGTGGGGGCAAGGGCCTCCGCCCATGCTCCCGGCTGGCAGCCCAGCCACAGACAGAGCAGGAACAGCAGCGCCCAGAATGCGGTTTTGCGGAAAAACGTCATGGATCGAACCAAAAAAGCTGTGGAACACAGGTTCCTTTTGCTGGACAACGCAAAGCGCGGTGTAGCCGCGCGCGCTCAACTGTCGAAGGAAGAACGCGCGGCTGTAATAGGTGAAATTCAGCGACATGCGCGGTGAATTTCACACCTTGCAGGTCCCGCCGCCCGGTAAACCGCAGGTTTATAGGCGGGACCTGGAAGCGAAGCGAAGGCAGAGCCCAGGCAGTTGAAGACTACGGGCTTCAACTGCCTGAAAAAAAACGCTTGCCTATACAGCAAGCGCTTTTTGTCAAGAGAAGTTACTCTGCCTTGGGGGCTCCCACGGGGCAGACATTGGCGCAGTTGCCGCACTCGATGCAGGCGTCGGCGTCGATGACGTAGATGCCGTCACCCTCGGTGATAGCTTCCACGGGGCACTCACTGGCGCAGGTGCCGCAGGCGATGCATTCATCGGTGATCTTGTATGCCATGCTGATTACCTCCTTACAGATTTTCAATTCATTATACGAATAAGGCGGAAGCGGGTCTACCTTTGGGGCCCGCCTTTTTTTCGACAGGGGGCCGGTGATAGGATGGTGTCAAAGGAAGGTGAAAAAGGATGAGTTTGCACGCCGTGTCCCTGGGGCTCCCCCATCCGCCGCCCAAGCGGGATCTGGGCCGGAGCCTGTTTTTGCTGCCCATCGCCAGCATCCGGCCCAACCCGGATCAGCCCCGGCGGGAGTTCGGCCGGGAGGAGCTTCAGGAGCTGACCATCAGCATCGCCCAGGTGGGCCTCATCCAGCCTCTGACCGTGCGGCCCACGGCGGACGGGTACGAGCTCATCTCCGGCGAGCGGCGATTGCGGGCCTGCCAGCTGCTGGGGCTAAAGGAGGTGCCCTGCCTGGTGGAGCAGGTGAGCCCGGAAAAAAGCGCCCTCATGGCCATGGTGGAGAACGTGCAGCGGGCGGACCTGAGCTTCTGGGAGGAGGCGGAGGGGTATCGGCGGCTGCTGAGCGTCTACGGCCTCAGCCGGGAGGAGCTGTGCCGCCGGATCGGCAAGAGCCCCGCGTTCCTCTCCAACAAGCTCCGGCTGCTGAAGCTCAGCCCGGCGGTCCGGGCGGCGGCGGAGCAGGGGAACCTGAGCGAGCGGCACGCCCGGTGTCTGCTGTCCCTCGACACGGAGGCGGAGCAGCTGCAGCTCATCGAGCGCATCCAGCGGGAGGGGTGGAGCGTGCGGCAGGCGGAGGCCTTCGTGGCCCGCTCCGCCCCGCGGCCCAAGCCCCTGCGGGTGCTGCGGCTCACCAAGGACTGCCGTCTGTTCCTCAACGGCCTCGACACCCTCCTCGACCAGCTCCGCCAGGCGGGCATGGCCGCCGACATGGAGACAAAAAAGCACCCGGACGGCCTCGACGTGACCATCCGGGTGCGATATAGCTGAAATCACAGGCTCTGCATTTTTTGATTGATCTTTTTGATCCGGCGCTTCAGGGCCAGATACTGGCAGAGCCAGATCAGGGCGAAGATCAGGGTGAAGGCGGCGAAGTAGAGCAAAAAGCCCTTCACGCTGTGCTCCATCCAGCCGGTCACGTAGGCGATGGGCAGCATGGCCCCGGAGAGGAGCAGGAAGTTGGCGACGGTGCGCTTGAGCAGACTCCAGTCCGCCGCCCACACCAGGGACGAGGCAGCGCTGGCGGCCCCCAGGATGCCGCAGAGCAGGGTCTGCAGCGCCACGGCCCCCAGTTCGGAGCCCACGGCGGTCACGAAGCTGGGCACGCAGGCCTGGAAGGTGCCACCGCCCAGGATGGCGGAGACGAGCAGGGAGATGCCCTGGCCGATGGCGATGCCCATGGGGAAGCCCATGAGGGCGCGGGCGAGGATGGCTTTTTTCATGGTTATTGACCTCCTTTACAGTCCTAACAGGGTTTTGATCTTGGCAACGTAGCGGCGGGAAGCGTAGGTCACGGTGCCGTCGGTCAGCCGCACCAGGACCGTGCCCGCCAGGTTCAGATCGAAGGCCTTCACCTTCTTCAAATGGATGATCTCCGACTGGGAGACCCGGACGAAGGCGCGGGGGTCCAATCGCTGCTCCCACTCGTAGAGGGGCCCTTTCAGGGCGAAGGTGCCCTGCTCCGTGTGGGCCAGGGTGCGCCCGTTCTCCACATAGACCCGCAGCAGCGTTTCCGGGGAGAGCACCGTGGCCGTGCCCTCCGAGAAGCCCACCAGGGGCTTGGTTTCGGCCGCCTCCAGCCGGACGAGCAGGGCGCTGATTTCGTCGGTCATGCGGTCGGTGTGGATCACCACCCGGGGCTCCCGGCAGTCGGCCTCGATCCTGACTTCGATCTTCATGGCTTCGACCTCCTTTCGATGGCCATAGCATAGCGGGAATGGGCCCGTTTGTCCACTGATTTTCGGTATGCGGTCGTTTTTCGGGGGTATCCGGTCGGCGGGGAATATATTTGTTGTGTCTTTCGCCGTCGCGTGGTATCATGGGGGGGTGAACGAATCCGAATTCTACAAGGCCACCCAGAGCCGCGCCCTGAAGGGCCCATATCTGCTGCACGGCGAGGAGGAGCTGACCAAGGCGGCGGCCGTCGCCCGGGTCAAGCAGCTCCTGGACCCCGGGGTGCTGGCATTGAACTGCCAGAGCCTTCAAAACCCCGACGCGGAGACGCTCCTGTCCGCCGCGGATCAGCTGCCCTTCTTCGATGCTATGCGGCTCGTCCTGGTGGAGAGCTGGGACGACGCCCTCATCGACGCCCTGGAAACGCGGAACCGGCTTCTCACCATGGGGGACACCACCGTGGTCCTGTTCGTCCAGCGAGGGGAGTGCCGCAAGACCAACCGTCTCTTCAAGGCCCTGGCCCCGGAGAACCGGGTGGTGGCCTTCGAGCGGCTGACCATGGACCGGGCCGTAAACATGCTCATGCGGGAGTCGGCCCTGCGGAACGTGGATCTGAACAAGGCCACGGCCCAGGCCCTGGTGGACCGGGTGGGATTCGACGCCTACCGGCTGAAGAACGAGTTTTCCAAGGCCGCGGACTACGCGGGCCCCGGCGGCGCGGTCACGGTGGCCGTGCTGAACGAGACCGTCACCCCGTCCCCGGAGTACGACGCCTTCGAGATGCTGGACGCCCTGCTGGCCGGGCAGCGGAAGAAGGGGTACGCCATGCTGCTCAACGCCCTGGACCGGGGGGAGACGCCCCTGGGTCTGGCCGGTTTTTTGGAAGGGCGGCTCAAGCTCATCCTGACCGCCCGAGAGCATCTCGATCGGGGGCTGGACCCACGCAGCGCCGCCCGGCAGCTGCCCGGCAGTCCCTACGCCGCCCAGATCGCTGTGAAGAACGCGCAGAAGCGGACCACAGAAGCGCTTCGGCAGGCCGTCACCGCCTTCGCCGCCGTGGACGGGAATATCAAACAGGGGATCTACCGGGATCGGGACGCCCTGCTCCTGGCCGTATTGAACACTTTTGAACAGAAAGAGGAGGTCAAAAAATGAAGTTTGCCATCATCGGCTGCAATTCCGAGGACGCCATCACCTATCCCCACCACACCGAGGTCGTCACCACGCCCTACGGCAACGCCCGGGTCATCCACGCCACCTTGCCCAACGGCAAGGAGGTGGACTTTCTGACCCGGCACAGCGTGTGCCTCCAGGAGGACGCCTATGAGACCAACTTTCGGGCCAACATCTTCGCCCTGTACCTGTGCGGCGTGACCCATATCATCAGCATCTCCGTCATGGGCACCTGCGACTACTCCTTCCGGCTGGGGAGCTTTTGCCTGATCTCCGATTTCATCGACTTCACCACGCTTCGGGAGAACTCCTTCCGCATGGAGCATCGGCTGGTGCGGCACGCGGGCATGGACGACGTGTTCGATTCCCGCATGACCGACGTGCTGGAGAAGGTCATCGAAGCGGAGCAGATCCCCTACGAAGGCCGGGTCATCTACGCCTGCGTGGACGGGCCCCGGTACGAGACCGCCGCCGAGGCGCGCATGATGCGGGCGCTGGACGCCCAGGTCATCGGCATCACCCTGGTGCCCGAGGCGCCGCTCTGCCGGGAGGTGTGCATCAAGTACGCGTCCATCGGCATCATCGCCCGCTACGCCACGGGCATGGACCAGGACGTGACCGACGAGGATTTGCTGCGCATCTCCGCCCAGCACAAGGGCCGCGCTCTGGACGTGGCCCTGAAGGCCATCGAGCAGTATAGCGAGTGATACATTTTTCTTTGCCGCTTTTTTCCCTTCTGTGAAGCGAAAAAAGCGGCGCAAAAAAGAGAAGCTTAAGAAGAAAAGGAGGACTGTGCAAATAGCATAGTCCTTCTTTTGACAACAGCGGGCCAAAAGCGATGGCAGCCGACTCCTTTTGAGATCGGCTGCCTTTTTTCTGGTTTATGGGCGTTTCTTCAGGAAAAAGCCGCGCCTGTGCTGTCCCTTATTCAGCTTGATCGCTCTGCGCGGGCTTCTCCGGGATCTGCTTGCCCACCAGGCCGCCCTTGGAGACGTCCTTGATGATTTGGGGGATGTCCAGCCCCACGGCCTGCTTGACCGCCTCGAAGGACTGCAGCATGGTGCCGGCAGTGTCCCGCGCCATGGAGGAAGCGCCCCCTTCGCCGAAAAGGATGATCTTCTCGGTCTTGCTGAGGGGCTCGCTGACGGAATGGGCGATCTCGGGGAGCTTGTTGACCACCATCTCCAGCATGGCCGCCTGGCCGTAGAGCTGCATGGCCTCGGCCTTGCGGCGGATGGCTTCGGCCTCCGCTTCGCCCTTGAGGCGGATGGCTTCCGCCGCCTTCTCCGCTTCGTACAGCTCGGCGTCGGCCTTGGCCTGGCGCTCGATCTTTTCGGCTTCCGCCTGGAGCACCCGGGCGTCCTTCTCGGCAGCCGCCTTTTCACGGATCTCCACGTTCAGCTTCTCGCGCTGGATCTCGACCTCCTGCCGTTTCAGCTCCGTCTCCTTTTCAAGACGGGTCAGCTCGGCGGCGGCGCGCTCCTCCTCGAAGGTCTTCCGGATGCGCTCCTGCTCGATCCGGTACGCCTCGTCGGCGGCAGCCCGCTTCTGTTCGGTCTCGATCTTGTTGGCGGCCTGCTTCAGCAACAGGGCTTTCGCCTGATCGGCGATGGCCGCGTCGGACTCCGTCTTGGCCTTGTGAGCTTCCTGATCCGCCATGGCGCGGGCGATCTTGGCGTCCCGCTCCTTCTCCACCGTCTTCTGGGTGGCCATGGTATCGATGATCGCGCCGTCCTTATCCTTGAAGTTCTGGATGGTCAGGTTGATGATCTCAAGGCCCATGTTACTCATGTCGGACATGGCGGCCTTGATGGATTCCTGGGCGAACTTGTCCCGATTCTGGACCAGCTCAGCGATGGTCATCTGGCCGATGATCTCACGCATGTTGCCCTCGAGAACGTCCTTGGCCAGGAGGATGATCTCCTCCCCCTTGTAGTGGAGCAGCTGCTCCGCCGCGGTGGCGATGGACAGATCGTCGGAGCCGATCTTGATGTTGGCGACCGCGTCCACAAACACGGAGATATACTCCTTCGTGGGCACAGGCTCGGCGGTCTTGATGTCCACCTGCATCAGACACATATCCAGCTTATCGAGACGCTCGATGGCCGGGATGTAGAAGGTGGCGCCGCCGCGGACGATGCGATAGCCGAACTTCTTGGTGGTCACCGATCCCTCCGGCGTGCGGACCTTGTAATTCCGGCGCAACAGGCCGGACACGATGAGGGCCGTGTCAGGGGGCACGATGATGTAGCGGGGTATGATCTTGATCAGGATGATCAGGGCGATGATCCCCAGGGGGATCACGTACCAATAGGACGCGAGAAACGAGAGAATGGCGTTCAGATCCATGGCGAAAGCCTCCTTACATGGTATAGGATGAGTATACTGAAAACGGCGTCGAAAGTCAATTCGGATTACCGTCGGACGTATGCCGCTTTTTCTCTTTCGAAAAAGAGAAACTTAAAAAGATAAGGAGGACTGTGCATTTAGCATAGTCCTCTTCTTAAAGTTCTTTGGGTTGCACCCTTTCTTTCAGGAAAGGGTGCGTGCTTTATTTTATACCTCAATAAAACAAATTCCAGTACACCGGGCCCCACATGTTCAGCAGCACGCAGAGGAGGATCAGCGCCACCTTCCAGCCGCCCAGGGGCTTGCGGGTCAGGCCCATGGCGGCGAGGATGCCCACGTAGGGGATGAAGTCCATGGCATAGCGCATGCCGAACTGGGCAAAGCCGTTGCCGTAATTCAGCAGGAAGGGCACCGCACAGACCACGGCCGTGGCCAGCAGGAACCAGGTGAGCCGATCCCGCCGGTAGTCCACCCAGCCCGCGGCGTAGAGGGCCGGGGACAGGTGGGTCAACGACACGCCCGCCAATGTGGGGATCACGTAGGGGTATTCCCGGGTGAACTCCGGCCCCAGCAGGAAGATGGAGTACAGGTTGGTCTTCACGTACCGGAGCTGCAGCGGGCCGCCCACCTCCTGCTCCGCCGCCCGAAGATAGGCCAGCTGCTCCGATTTGGGCAGGGTCTGCATCTCGTTGTACCGGTCCCGGAACAGGTCCTTCAGGTGGGTCAGGTTGTAGCCCTTGTCCATGATGGTGCCGAAGCGGGCGTAGTTGTAGGCCATGTACAGGCCCCCGGGCACCGCCGCCCCCAGGCAGAAGAACAGGAGCGACCGGAGCCAGGTCTCTCGCTTGAACCGGGTCAGGATGTACCCGCCGAAGCACAGGGCCCCCAGCAGGTTCGGCATCCGGCAGGTGACCGCGCAGCCGTAGAACACGCCCGACAGGAACAGGTGCACGTCCTTGCGCCTTTCCTCGGGCACCGTCAAAAACGCCATGCCCACCAGCAGGAAGAACCAGCTGCTGACGTGCCCCAAGAACCAGCCGTGGCCCAGGGCCGCCAGGAAGCAGTGGACCGTGCCGAAGGTCAGCAGCACCGCGCACCAGATCCGCTCCCGCCTATCCCGGCCGATGCCCATCTGCCGGAACACCCGGTAAATGAGGGCCGTGTTGGCCGCGCCTAAGAGGAGCGAGAGCCAGGCGATGTTGAACCCGTTCACGCCGAACAGGGCCACGAAGGGCAGGCACAGGATGGCCGGGCCCGGGGCGAAGTGCATGTACACGTGGCCGCCGAACTCCACCGACTCGAGATACGCGGGCATGCCGTCCACGTACAGGCGCCCGTGGAGCAGGGCGTCGGCCAGGTAGCTATAGTTATTATAGAAGACGAAGCCATGGTCGTTGAGCAGGAACAGGACCAAAAAGCTCACGAAAAACAGCAGCAGGCCCACCGTCCCCTCCCGCCGGGGCCAGGGCCGCTCCGCCGCGGGCCGCCGGCAGCAGAGCCGATCCAGGCAGAAGAGGGCCAGCAGGAACAGGGCGATGGCGCCCATGGTGCCGAAATATCCGAATGTCTGTTCCATTTTGCCGCTCCTCCCGCCGCATCCTGCAGGCTCGTCCGTTGCCGCCATTGTACCCCACGGATCGGCCCCTGTCAACGCGCCGCAGAGGCCCCTGCCAAAAATGCCCATCTGTCGTGATTTCGCTTTTGATCCCCCCGGACCCCATTTATCCACACCCGGACCCGGAAAATTATCCACATTGTCCACAACCTTATCCACCGTGCCCGGGATTTTCGTGCTTTTTTAGCTGTGGATAAGCGTGCGAAAAGCTGCCGTCGGTCCCATGGGCTCTGGACCGATCCGGCAGCCTTCCGCGGATCATGAGGTTGGGGCACCCTGCAGGACCAGGGGAGCTGTCCTGCAAGCTTGGGGGAAAACCTTTTTTCTGTGCCGCTTTTTCTTTTCAGTGAAGAGAAAAAGCGGCGGAAAAAGAAAAGCACAAATGGGATACCGGGAATAGCGGACGAACTTTATAGATCAGTTGAAGTTCTTTGGGGCTGCACCCTTTCTTTCAAGAAAGGGGGCGAGCTTCCAATGGATTCCTATATTTACCCGGCCTTCTTCCCCTGCTCCTCCATCAACAGCTTGTCCGCGACGAGGGCGATGAATTCGCCGTTGGTCGGTTTGTCGTTTTTGCCGTAGATGTTGTAGCCGAAGAGGGCGTTGAGGTTCTCGATCTTGCCCCGGGTCCAGGCCACCTCGATGGCGTGGCGGATGGCCCGCTCCACCTTGCTGGGGGAGGTGTCGAAGCGCTTGGCGATGCCCGGGTACAGCTCCTTGGTGATCCGGTTGATGAGATCCGGGTCGTTGTAGACCAGGCGGATGCCCTCCCTGAGGTAGTGGTAGCCCTTGATATGCGCCGGGATGCCCGCCACCAGGAAGATGGCCGTGACCTTCTCCTCGAAGGACCGGTGGGTGGGGGCGTAGGGCATGACGCCCCCTTTCACCGGCTCACCTTCCAGCGTCTCCAGCAAGCGTTTTGCGATCGTGTCCGGGTCCACGGGCTTCACCATATAGTATCGAGCGCCCAGCCCGCAGCAGCGGCGGACCATGGCCTCGTTCTTCAAAGCGGAGATCACCACCACCGCCGGCGCCGGATCCAGCGGCAGGAGCGAGAGCTGCTCCAGCACCGCCAGCCCGTCCGCGTTGGGCATGATGAGGTCCAGCGTCATCACGTCGTAGGTCTTCTCCCGGAGCTTCTTGAGGGCCTCCCGGCCGTCCTGGGCCGTGTCCACCTCGCTGAACCGGTCCTGGGAGAGCAGATACCCCTTCACGCTCTCGGTGAACTGGGTGTTGTCGTCGATCAAAAGAGCTTTGTACTTTGCCATGTTCCTTCCTCCTTCGCTGTGCTTCGATTGTACCATCCCCTTTTCCAAAGGGTTAGAGTGCAAATTCAGCGACCCCTGGCGAATGGATGGCGAATAAAGGAGGGTTATATATCTGTCCCTTTTTCTCTTCAACGATGAGCAAATGGGACCGAAAAAGAGAAGTTAAGCTGAGAGGATCAAGCAGGCATACAAAAACATCCATCGATCTTCCGACGGATGTTTCGCTTATTTTTTGCGTTTCTCTTTTTCCGCCGCTTTTCCTCCTTTGTATAAAGAGAAACAGCGGCAAAAAACCGTCAATCCCTGCTCTTGGGCCACTGCTTCTTCGGCAGGTTGGGGTAGGGCACCACGGTGTGGGGAGGGAGAGAAAGGGCGGTGTTCGTGATGGCGTCCATGAGGGCGGCGGCGACGCGGGCGCGCTCAAGGTCCGCCGGGGCGGCGGGGTCGTAGAGGATGGGCCGGCCGAAGGTGAGGGTCCCCAGGGCGGGGGCCACGTAGAGGGGCACGAAGGCAAGGGCCTGGCCGGTCTGTTTGTGGTACAGGTGGCCCAGGTCCACGAACCTATCCTGGAAGGCGTGGACGATTTGGTTATGCTCGTCATAGCACTCGGGAAAGAGCACCAGCCTGTCCCCGGCCTTCAGCTTCTGCACGGATTCCCGGAAAGTGGACATGACCCGGGCGTCCCGGTACACCGCGATGGTGTGGGCGTTGTTGAAGAGGCACAGGCTCAGGGGCACGATGGCGTGGCTCAAAAGCCTGTAGAACCAGCGGACGGCCTTGGGCTTCTGGGACCAGAAGTCCCGGTAGGCGTAGGCGGCCACGTCCTCCCGGTGCATCATCTCCCCGGCGCACCAGACCCAGTGTCGCCCGGGGGTGTAGAGCTCGGCGGCGACGGGCCCGTACATCTGGCTGTGGTTCCCCACGATGACGCAGGGGCCCTCGGTCAGGTTTTCCACGCCCGCCAGCCGCCATTTGGGAAAGGCGAGCCATATGAAATAGCGCAGCACCCGATAGGTGAAGGAGGTGGGCTTGTCGCCCACCTCCGGCTTTTTCAAAGACGGGGCGGTCATTTCACGCCCACGCTGGCGTAATTGTCCTCATAGAACACGGCGGCGTTCCGGGCCTCGTTCTGCCAGTCCTCCTGGACGGCTTCCCACTCCTTGGCCTGCTGGGTGGACAGGGCGGCGGCGGTATAGGCGGCAACGTCGTCGTCAAAGACCGCTTCGCCGGCGGGCAGGTCCTTCAGGCGCTTGATGAGGTAGAAGCTGTCCCCCGCCTGCAGGAGCTCGGAGATCTCGCCCTCCTTCATGTCCTTGGCCACGGTCCAGACCTCCTCGGGCCACTCGGTGTCCTTGTCCTTGATGTAGAAGGTGACGACGCCATCCCGCTTGGGCTCGTCCTCGGCGTAGCCGTAGTAGCCCATGGCCCCCTCCTCCTTGGAGTAGGTGGTGTAGATCTCGGTGAAATCCATGCCGTTCAGAGCGTCGGCCCGGGCCTTCTGGCCCTTCTCGCTGTTCTTCGTCAGCAGCTCGGCGTTGGTGGCCTGCAGCTCCTTGTACCGGGCCAGGATCTCCGCCTGCCGCTCCTCGTTCTCGCCCCGCAGGACCAGCTTCCCGTACTCCGTCTCCAGGTTGGTCATCTCCAGCTCGTTGGCGGAGAAGGCGGCGCTGTCCTTCTCGTCGATGTCGAAGGTCAGAACCTGCATCTGGGCGAAACCCTCGGGCGTGTACAGGGCGGGCACGTCGGACTCGCCCAGGCGATATGCCTCCACCTGAGCCTTATAGGCCGTGTAGTCCTTGTCGAAGCTCTCCTTCTGCTCGGCCAGCTCCCCATCGAACCAGTTCTTGGCCTGCTCCTCGGTGACGGAGACGCCCTCGTTGAACTTCTCCTGCATGAGCTCGGTCAGCGCACTCTCCGAATAGGAGGTGGTCACCTCCTCCAACCACTCGCTGAAGGGCTTGTTGAAGTATTCCTCCACTTCCTTTTCCAGGATCTCCCGGGCCTTCTTGGCCAGCTCCGCGGCGTTGGCCTGCTCGCCCAACTCCGCCTTGGCGTCATCCAGGTAGTCCCCGGCGTACTCGGCGATGAGTTCCTCCACCTGCCGGGCCACCTGCTCCTTCTTCTCCTCAGTGAGCTCGATGCCCATCTGCTGGGCCTTCCAGGGCAGGACCTTGGCGTTGAGCAGGTCCTCGATGATCATATCCTTATACTGCTTGATCTCCTCCGCGGTGGAGGGGGCGGCCACGCCGTAGTAGCCCATGTACTCCACGATGGTGTTGTAGCTGCTCCTGACCTCGCCCACGGTAACGGTGAAGTCCCCCAGAGTGAAGGCGGGCAGGGCGTCCTCCTTGCTGGTGTCCACGGCGGCGGTGGCGGCGGGCTTGGTCTCGCTTTCCGCCTTGTCCTCCAGACAGCCCACCAGGCTCAGCAGCAGCAGCGCGCACAGCAGCAGCGCCAAAAGTTTCTTGCTCACGATTCGTCGTTCCTTTCTTATTTTGTATACTCGTACCATTATACCCTCTCCTCCGGCTGGTTGCAATCCGCCAGAATGGAAAGAAATTGTGGCAGTTTTTTTACGAATTCATCCGCCGAACGGCCCTTGACGCCGATCTCCACGGCTGCGGGGCTCCCGGCCAAGAGCCTGGCCCCCTGTTCACCCGACAGCGCCAGCAGGAGCTTCCCCCCGTCGGGCCGGGCGGAGGCGTCATACTTGAGCACGGCCTTCCCCGGCTTCACCGTCACGGACTGGAACCCGGCCCGGGCGCCCAGGTGCTTGATGAGGGAGAGGCGCATGAGCCGCGCTACACCCTCCGGCAGGTCCCCGTACCGATCGGTGAACTCGTCGTACATGTCCTCGAACATGGCCTCGTCCTCGATCTCGGCGATGCGCTTGTACATGGCCATGCGCTGCAGCTCCCCGTTCACGTAGTTCTTGGGCACGAAGGCGTCCCCGGGGGCGTCCACCGCCGTGTCGATGAGGGGCTGGACCTCCCGGCCCGTGGCCTGGTCCACCGCCTGGCGGATCAGCTTGCAGTAGTATTCGTAGCCCACGTCGGCAAGGTGCCCGTGCTGCTCGGCGCCCAAGAGGCTCCCGGCGCCCCGGATCTCCAGATCCCGCATGGCCAGGCGATACCCGGCCCCGAACTGGGTGAACTCCCGCACCGCCAGCAGCCGTTTTTGGGCCGCCTCGGGCAGGGACCGGCTCTGGGGCACGGTGAAGTAGGCGTAGGCGATCCGGTTCGACCGGCCCACCCGACCCCGCAGCTGGTAGAGCTGAGCCAATCCCAGCTTGTCCGCGTCCAGAACCACCAGGGTGTTGCAGTTGGGGATGTCCACGCCGCTCTCCACGATGGTGGAGCAGAGCAGCACGTCCGCCTCCCGCTGGATGAAGGCCAGCATGGCCTGCTCCAGGGCGTGTTCGTTCATCTGCCCGTGGGCCATGAGGAACCGGGCTTCGGGCACCAGCTCCTGGAAGTGGCTCAGGGTGCTCTCCATGCCCATGACCTTGTTGCTGACCAGGAAGCACTGGCCGCCCCTGGCGAGCTCCCGCCGGATGGCGGCGGCGATCTGGGCGTCGGTGTACTCCACCACGTAGGTCTGGACCGGGAACCGGTTCTCCGGGGGCGTCTCGATGACGGACACGTCCCGCACCCCGGTCATGGCCATGTTCAGGGTCCTTGGGATGGGCGTAGCGGTCATGGTCAGCACGTCCACCTGGCTGCGCATGGCCTTGATCTGCTCCTTGTGGTTCACGCCGAAGCGGTGCTCCTCGTCGATGATGAGCAGGCCCAGATCCTTGAATTTCACGTCTTTAGCAAGGAGCGCGTGGGTGCCGATGACCATGTCCAGCTCCCCTGTGGCCAGGGCCTTCTTCACGGCCTCCCGCTCCTTGGGCGTCTGGAACCGGGACAGGCACCCCACGGTCACCGGGAAGGCGGCGAACCGCTCGGAGATGGTGGCGTAGTGCTGCTGGGCCAGGATGGTGGTGGGGGCTAGCAGCGCCGCCTGCTTCCCGTCCTGGATGGCCTTGAAGGCCGCCCGGATAGCCACCTCGGTCTTGCCGTAGCCCACGTCGCCGCACAGCAGCCGATCCATGGGCCGGCGGCTCTCCATGTCCGCCTTCACCTCCCGGATGCACCGCAGCTGGTCCCGGGTCTCCTCGTAGGGGAAGGTGCTTTCCAGCTTCCGCTGCCAGGGGGTGTCGGGGGAGAAGGCGAAGCCCTGGAGGGAAGCGCGCTTGGCGTACAGGGCCGCCAGGTCCACGGCCAGCTTTTTCGCCGCCGCCCGGGCCTTCTGCACCTTCTGCTGCCACTCGCCGCCCCCCAGCTTGCTTAGGGTTGGGGCCACGTCCTCCCCGGAGGAGCCCATATACTTCTGGATGCGGTCCAGCTGGTCCGTGGGGATGTACAGCTTGTCGCCGCCCTTGTACAGCAGGAGCAGGTAGTCCCGGGTGCTGTTCTGCACGGTCAGCTGCTCCACGCCCACGAACCGGCCCACGCCGTGGGCCTCGTGGACCACGTAATCCCCCACGGTCAGATCGGAAAACTTGAGGCCGCTCTTCTTCTTCCGGGGCCGGCTCAGGCGCTTGCCGAAGAGCTCCGCGCCGGTGAGCACCATGAGCTTCCGGGCCGGGCACAAAAAGCCTCGGGGCAGGCTCTCCCGGAGGATCAGCACCTCGCCGGGCTCCGGGTCCCGGTCGAGGCCCTCCGCAACGGCGCACCTCAGCTCGTCCTGAAGGCTGTCCAGCAGGGCGTCGGCGCTTTCGCCGCCGTACAAAAGGGCGCTGCCGCCGGATTGCCTGAACCGCTTCAGCTCCCGACTGAGCTCGCCCATGTCCCCCAGGTACATGGGCGCCCCCTCCAGGGTGCACTTCACCCGCATCCGGTGCTCCATGTCCCGGCAGGTGCGGAACAGGGCGTAGATCGCCCCCGTCCGCGGGGTGTTCAGCACCGAGATGAGGTGGCCGTCCTCCCTGAGCAGCTTCGCCTGCTTGGGATGGCCCTCGCCCCGCTCCAGCATGGCGGTGACGGACTCCAGGAACAGCATCCGGCCCGTCCGGCCCTCCTCCAGCACCCGGTCCGGCTCCACCGCCAGCCGCAGGCAGTCCCGGGGCAGGTAGTCGTCCAGGGAGGCTTCCTCCTCGTACAGCAGGGGCAGCAGCACGTCCGCGCCCAGGGTGGGCCGCTGGTCCGCCCAGTCCTCCCGCTCCCGGTCGAAGCCCGCCCGATCCCCCAGGGCCTTCAGGGCCTTGCGGACCCGGGTCCCTGGCTGGGGCGTCTCGAAGGCGGGGGGGAGCAGGGCCCGATCCGTCTGGCGGATGGACCGCTGGGTGCTCACGTCGAACCACCGCAGCTGGTCCACCTCGTCGTCGAAAAACTCGATCCGGCAGGGGTCCTCCCCCTGGGGCGGGAACACGTCCAAAATGTCGCCCCGCAGGGCCACCTGGCCGGGGCCTTCCAGCATGTCCACCCGCTCGTAGCCGGCAGTCACCAAATCCGCAAGGAGCTGCCGGGGCGGCAGCACGTCCCCCCGCTTCACCACCTTCACCTGGGAGATGAACGCTTCGGGCGGGGCCAACCGCTCCATGAGCGCCCCGGCGCAGGTGACGACGAGGGTGGGCACGCCCAGCACCAGCCGGGAGAGGACCCCCAGCCGCTGGCTCCGGCGCTCCGGGGCCGCCGCCTGCACGTGGACCAACGGGAGCTCCCGGGGCAAAAAGGGCAGGGCGTCGGGCCGGTAAATCTTGATTTCGTTGAAGAGCTCGATGGCCGCCGCCTCGGTGTCCAGGACCACCAGACAGGTCCTGTCCTCCCCCAGGGCCGCGAACACGGGCGCCCGGGCAGCGTCGGGCAGGGAAAAGACCGCCGCGGGGCCCCTTCCCTCCTTGAGTCCCGACAGCAGCTCCGCCACCGCCGGGTCCCTCTTCAGTTGTGACAGGAGCCGCTCGGTCATTCTTCCGTCGGGGCCTGCCGGGGGTTCTTCTCGTGGCGCTTGTTGAAGCGGCTCTGGGCCCCCTCCACGTCCCCCTTCACCATGAGCGCCGCCGCGTCCGCCGCCTTCTCGTAGGCCTCCTGCAGCAGGGCCGCCTCCTCCTTGCCGGGGCGCTTCAACACGTAGTCCCGAAGCTGCAGGGAGATGTCCTGGCCCGCGCCGATGCGGATGCGGGGGAAGTTCTCGGAGTTAAGGCAGGCGATGATGCTCCTGAGGCCGTTGTGGGTGCCCGCGGAGCCCTTCGCCCGGATGCGGAGACTTCCGCAGGGCAGGTCCACGTCGTCGCAGAGGACGATGAGCTTCTCCGGGGGGAGCTTATAGAAGTGCATGACCTGCTGCAGGCAGTCGCCGCTCAGGTTCATGTAGGTCTGGGGCTTCACCAAAATGACCCGCTCCCCATTGAGCTCGCCCTCGCCCAGGAGGCCGGAAAACTTTTTATCCTTGATCTTGACGCCGATCCGCTCGGCGATCACGTCCAGGGCCATGAAGCCGATATTGTGCCGGGTCTTCCGGTAGCTCAGGCCCGGGTTGCCGAGGCCCGCGATCACGTACATATCCATTCCCTCCTTACAGGGGCTTTTTGTTGGGGGTCCCGGCCTTCCGGGGGTAGGCTTTGGGCGTGGGAGCAGTCTTGTCCGCGAAGATCAGACACCGCTTGCCCAGGGGAGAATCCAGTTCCACGCTCCAAAGCTGCACATGGAGCAAAAAGGCCGCGCTTTTGGCGTTTTTCAGCTCCTCGGCCCCGTCGCCCTTGTAGGCGATGGCACTGCCGCCCACCTTTACGAAGGGGGTGGTGAGCTCTAAAAGCACCGGCAGGTTCGCCACCGCCCGGGAGAGCGCCGCGTCGAACTGCTCCCGATAGAGCCTGTTCTGCCCCAGATCCTCCGCCCGGCCATGGACCAGGGCGGCCTTCAATCCCAGCTCCTTGAGCAGGGCGTCCAAAAAGGTCAGCCGCTTTTGGAGGCTGTCCGCCAAGGTCAGCTCCAATTGGGGCTCCATGATGAGCAACGGCACCCCGGGGAACCCGGCCCCCGTGCCCACGTCGATGACCTTCCCGCCCGCCTTCAGATAGGGCAGGGCCGCCAGGGAGTCCGCGAAGTGCTTCTCGGCCACCTCCACCGGGTCCGTGATGGCGGTCAGATTCATCTTTTCGTTCCACTCCGCCAGCAGCCGGTGATAGATCTCGAACCGCTCGATGGCCCTCTCATCCGCCTCGGGCAGGGCCCTTTTCAGTATATCCCGCATGTCGCTCACAGCATCCCCCGTTTCTGGGCCACCAGCAGCACGCTCACGTCCGCCGGGGACACCCCCGAGATGCGGGACGCCTGGCCGATGTTCGCCGGCTTGACCCCGTTCAGCTTCTGCCGGGCCTCCAAACGCAGCCCCGACAGGGTGTTGTAGTCGAAGGCGGCGGGCAGGGCCAAATCCTCCAGGCTCCGCATCCGCTCCACCTCCCGCCGCTCCTTCTCGATGTACCCGTCGTACCGGGTCATCACGTCGATCTGCTCCAGGGTCTCCCGGTCCAAGGGGTCAAGGTCGTCCCCGTAGAGGCCCAAAAGCCCCGTGTAGGTGACCCCGGGGCGCTTTAGGAGCTCGAAGAGCTTCGCCCCGTCGTGGGGCACGGTCTCGCCCACGCTCTCGAGATAGGCCCGCAGCTTCTCGTCCGCCGGGACCCTCCGATCCAGCTTCGCTCGGGCGGCGGCCACCTTGTCCCGCTTTTTGAGCAGCTTTTCGTATCGCTCGTCCGAGACGAGGCCCGTGCGCCGGGCCTTCTCGGTGAGGCGCTCGTCCGCGTTGTCCTGGCGAAGGAGGAGCCGGTACTCGCAGCGGGAGGTCATCATCCGGTAGGGCTCCGGGGTGCCCTTGGTGACCAGGTCGTCCACCAGCACGCCCAGATACCCCTCGTCCCGGCCGATGATAAAGGGCGCCTCGCCCTTCACGTACAGGGCGGCGTTGACCCCGGCGTAGAAGCCCTGGGCCGCGGCCTCCTCGTAGCCGGAGCTGCCGTTGATCTGGCCGCCGGAGAAGAGGCCAGGGACGGCCTTCACCATGAAGCGCAGGTCCAGAGCTTGGGGGTCCAAACAGTCGTACTCGATGGCGTAGCCGTAGCGCATGATCTGGGCCCGTTCGAGGCCCGGGATGGTGTGGAGCATGGCCTCCTGCACGTCGGCGGGCAGGCTGGTGCTCACCTTGTCCGCGAACTTCACCACCTTGTCCTCGATGGAGGGGCAGTAGCGGGTGCCCGTGGCGTGGATGCGGCCCGCGTACAGGGGGGACCGGTCCAGATTGTCCAGAATGATCCGGTGGGTGTCTAAATTCGTGTAGGTCAGCCAGCACTTGTCCTGCTGAAGGTGCAGCTCCCCGTGGAGGAAGGAGAAGGCGGGCGTGGGCTCGTCCCCCTCCTGGACGGCCATCCTGGCAAAGTCCAGGGTGTCCCGCTTGACCCGGGGGGGCGTGCCGGTCTTAAAGCGCCTGAGGGGGATGCCCAAGCGTGCCAGGTTCCCCGACAGGCCCTCGCTCCGGAGCATGCCCGCGGGGCCACTCTCCCGGACGAAGGCGCCGATGAGGATGCGGCTCTTCAAATACACACCCGTACACAGGACCGCCGCCCGGCAGGGGTAGCAGAATCCCTCCGCCGTGACGACCCCGGAGATGCGGCCGCCCTCGGTGATAAAGTCCACGGCCTCGCTCTGGATCAGGGTCAGGTTGTCCTCATGTTCCAGGGCCGCCTTCATGCGCTCGTGGTAGCGGCGCTTATCCATTTGGGCCCGAAGGGAGTGGACCGCGGGGCCCTTGCCCGTGTTCAGCATGCGCATCTGGATCAGGGTGTCGTCGGCGGCGAGGCCCATCTCCCCGCCCATGGCGTCCAGCTCCCGAACAAGATGCCCCTTGCCGGTGCCGCCGATGGAGGGGTTGCAGGGCATCATGCCGATGCTGTCCAGGTTCAACGTGAGCAGGGCCGTCTTGAGGCCCATGCGCGCCGCGGCCAGGGCCGCCTCGCAGCCACCGTGGCCCGCGCCGATCACCACGCAGTCGAAGCGCTCCCCCAGCAGGGGCTTGGTTGTGAGTCCGTCAGTCATATGCGCATACTCCTATGTATAGCAGTATAGCATAGCTTTTGGGTTTCTACAATCTTCCTCTTGAAAAACAACCCTTTTCCGACAAAAGGGCGTTTTTTTCTATCAAGGTGAAAGGGGTTCCTTGCTTAATTATACAGCTTCGAGTATAATCAGGACAATGGAACTATATGAGAGGCGATCGAAAAATGTCCTTGAGAAAAAGACTTGAAAAGTTACCTGACGCATTTTGGCATGGAGAGCTTGTGAATTTTCGCCCTGTTCAAAGTGAAGAAGACCTTGTTTTTGCATGCTGCGAATGTCAACTGACAAAGGAGCAGCAGGAAGTGGTCAATCCCGCATGGTTTTCTATCGGAAGAGCTTACTTGTCAAGAGAGGACAACTATCCCTGCATTATTCTCAATGAACAGATGATTCCGATTGGTTTTATCAACTTTTGCAAGTGGCTTCCCTGCGGAGATGCATATTCATGGAGCTTCTTTATTGACAAGCGATATCAAGGAAGGGGATACGGCAGAAGAACTGCGACGAAAGCCGTTCAGGTGTTGAAGGCGGCCGACCCCCACAAAGCAATCAAGCTGGCTGCAGAACCCGACAACAAAAGGGCGCAAGCGTTGTATATCGACCTCGGATTTCGGATCCTTCCGGAATTGGATGGTAATGACCTGGTGTTTGCGCTTTGAGTCAGATCGGTACACTTTTACGCGGTCTTTCACATCAAAGAAACCTCTTTTGTCTTCCATGGAATAGCGCCTTGTGCCAAGCGCAAAGCGAGGCTGAGGGTTCAAAGCTTGAACCCTCAGCCTCGCTCTTTCACTATTTCCGGCAAGAACGCCCGATTCCGCTGTTTCTCAGCTTCCCGTCGATTCATAACGACGCTCACAGGCAGTCCAGACCCATACGGCGAGGGCGAAGAAGACGGCAGCGCAGCCGATGATCGCGCCGCAGAGCAGCCACGGGTCGTGCTTTCCGTAAAGCAGCGTGTCGACCGGAAGGGAAATGAACAGTCCGAACGGAAGCACGAAAATCAGGAACGCCCGGATGAAAGCCGGATAAATGGCCAGCGGGTATTTTGCATAGGTGGAGAAGTTGTAGATGATCTGAAGCAGCGGCCCGCTGCGCTTGAAGATAAAGGCCAGCGCCGCTATCGCCACCTTGAGCGAGGTGATGATCACCGCGCCGAAGAGAGCGCCGACGAACAGCACGGCGACGGACCCGAAGGTGACGGCGACGGTGAGATTCGAA